>JBHELA010000370.1:0-11065 GCA_041859005.1 Ignavibacteria bacterium | reverse complement strand
TTTATTTGCAATGGAACCGTTGCAGACAGTTGAACAACTGGTTAGCAGGTTTCATAATAATCCTATGTACCACATCGGACATCTTATCGTTACGTTCTCCGTCCCCGTAATTATTGTTTACTTTATTGGTGTGATGAATTTATTGCAGGGAAAAGGAAAAACAATGGGATTCTGGGGTTGTGTAATAGGAGTATTCGGTGCATTTATTTTAGCTGTTGATAAAGGTGCATTATGCTTAACAATGTCTGCATTTGATAAGCTGCCAGAAGATCAGTTCCAGGCTTTTATTCCTTTCTTAAGTGTAATCGTTTCTAAAGAAGGTTTGCTCTTCATTGTGTGGCTGTTATTTGCACTGGTTATAGGAGGGATTATGCAGGTTATAGGTCTGATGAAGGAAAATGTAATTCAAAGATGGCAGGGGATTTTAATTATTGCAGGACTATTACTTTTACTGAATCCTGACATTGAATTAATAAGTTCTGTTGGTTCTGCTCTGATGTGCATTGCATACATTCCTTGGGGAATAAAAGAATTAAAGAGAATTTAATTCCAATTTGTGTTACTATGTTCTAAAACTGTGTAATAAAAACAAACTTTTACTAATAGAAAAGAGTTTAATAAATTCTTATGCTCTCTTTTTCCGCCGCGGCGGATTCGACGTGGCAAACGCCCTTTGCCTTCCTTGCGTACTTTGCGCTAAATATTTTTTATCAACAATAATTTAATATTTTTTCTTTGCGTTCTCTGCGCGTCGAAGATCCGCCGCGGAGTTCTTCTCAACCCCCCCCCGCTGTCATCCCCACTCGCAAAGCAGATACGCAAAGCGTTTTTGGCGGGGATCTAATCTGCGCCCTCCGTGACTTCTCGGTGCCTTCAGTGAACTTATTCCTATTCTTTCTTTTGTTTGCAGCTCTTTCTGTGACGTGAACACTGTGAACCAATTCCAAAAAAATCTTTTATTTTGTTTGTAGCTCTTGCTGTGCCGTGATCTTAGTTTTAAAAATTTCCTTCTCTTTGCAATAGAATAAATCTCTTCTTGTTCCTCTTTGCGACCTTTGCTCTCTTTGCGTTCTCTGCGCGTCGAAGATCCGCCGCGGCGGGCGGTTAAATTCTATGTTATCGTTTATCTTTGTTTTGTTTTTAGTTCGTGCTACGCAGTGCTACTCTGTTTTAAAACTGTGTAATAAAATATGCTTTCCTTGCGTACTTTGCGTTAAATATTTTTTATCAACAATAATTTAATATGTTTTCTTTGCGTTCTCTGCGCGTCGAAGATCCGCCGCGGCGGGCGGTTAAATTCTATGTTATTGTTTATCTTTGTTTGTTTGTAGCTCTTTCTACGCTGTTTACTTGGTAATTGACGTAATGCGTAATACAGAATAATTTTACTGATACAAATTACTGATTCACCTGATTTTTACTGGGGTTTACTGAATATGATTATTTCTCATCATTATATCTTCGTATTTTTATTAAGAACTAAAACAAAATATTTATAAATTCAGAAGAATTAATATCATGAAAACAATTTATATTGCAATCGTTATTCTGTTTTTAGTAAACACAGGTTTTTCACTACCCAATCCTCAGTACAGTTCATCTTGCACAATCACTGCTGTGTAATACTCGTTGCGTACGTTATTGCTGTACGATGAAAGTTTGTATATTACTATTGTTTCCTAAAGGACAGTCAAATACTTTTTAGAAAACACAAAGAGACCGAACAGCCGTCGGTCTCTTTGTAATAAAGTGAATAGTTAAGTTAAATTTATTTGATTAGAACCATTTTTTTAATCTGTTCAAATTTGTTTTGTCCGCGTGAATCTGAGGCAGATATTTTATAATAATAAATTCCGCTCGATAGACCGCTTCCGTCAAAACGGATAGTATAGTAATTTGCTGCTCTTATCTCATTATTCAGCAGAACCTTCACTTCTTTTCCTGTGATATCGTATATTTTAAGAGTAACACTTGCATCCGCCGGAATTTGAAAGTCTATAGTTGTCGTTGGATTGAACGGATTGGGGTAGTTCTGCATCAGCGCAAATTTCGAGGGAACTCCCACTGTCACATCTCCTGAAAGCTGAAAGTATTCATAGTTGCCGTTATAATCTGTCTGTTTCAGTCTGTATGAATACATGCCTGCCGTAAGCCCCCTGTCTTCATAAGAATAACTCATCGGAGTATTTGCCGACCCTCTGCCTTTTATAAACCCGATTTCTTTCCATCCGTTGCTTTCACCGCTTTTACGCTCAATGTAAAACCCGTGGTTATTCAATTCTGAAGCCGTCTGCCATCTGAGAGTTACATTGCTTCCTTCTGCATTTGCTTTAAAAGAAAGAAGTTCAACAGGTAACGGTTTATCAGTAAAATATGCAAATCTTCCCTGAAGCGAACCGCCTATTAAACTAAAGTCGCCCCCAATGAAAACATCGCTTCCGCTGACGGCTACTGACCGCACGGTACTGTTTGCATCAGGATTCCATGAGTCAGCCATTCCGTCTGATGTGTTCAGTCTTGCAATCCTGTTTCTTGTTTGTCCGCCGATTGTAGCAAAATTACCGCCTGCGTATATACTGGTTCCGCTGAGGTAGATACACCATATATAACTGCTTGCATTAGGGTCCCATGAGTCTGCTAATCCGTTTACGTTGTTCAGTCTTGCAATCCGGTTTCTTGGCTGCCCGCCGATTGTGGTAAAAGTACCCCCTGCGTAAATATAGCTTCCGCTGACAGCCATTGAATAAACAACACCGCTTTGTGCGAGTGGATTCCATGTGGCATCTAATGTTCCGGTTGATATAGAGATCTTTGCAAGACCGTTTCTTAGCTGTCCGCCCATTTGTGTAAAACTACCTTGAACGTAAAAATCAGTTCCGCTTGGAATAATACGGCTACAAGAAGAGCTTGGGTTAGGATTCCATGCAGGGTCCGCGTGTCCGTCTGTGTTATCAAGTTTTGCAAGCTTCCCTATTGCCTTTCCGTCTATATTGTTAAAAAACCCCGCAACGTAAATATTACTCCCGTAAACCGTGATTCCATCGACACCGCCGTCTGCGTTAGGATTCCATGAGTCTGCTTGTCCGTTTGTGTTGTTCAGTCTTGCAACGTTGTTTCTTGACTGTCCGCCGATTGTGGTAAATAATCCGCCTGCATATATATTGCTTCCGTCAACGGTGATTGCCCGCACCTCGCTGTTTGCATTGGGATTCCATGCAGCGTCTATTTCTCCGGTTACGTTGTTAAATCTGGCTATGTAATTTCTTTTCTGTCCGCCGATAATGGCAAAATATCCCCCAACATAAAGATTGCTTCCGCTGCCTGTAATTGTATTAACAGTATTGCTGGCATGTGATATCCATGCCGGATCTGCCGTTCCGTCTGTGTTGTTAAGTTTTGCAATATAATTTCTTGCAGTGCTCCCGTTTACCGTTTTGAAACCCCCTCCTGCGAAAATATCATTTCCGCTGACGAAGATTGAATTTACGGAGCCGCCGATATTAGGATTCCATGTTGCATCTGCAGTTCCGTCTGAATTATTCAGTTTAGCAATATTATTTCTTGTAGTGCTCCCGTTTACCGTTGTGAAAAACCCTCCTGCGAAAATATAGTCGCCGCTGACGAAGATTGAATTTACGGAGCCGCCGATATTAGGATTCCATGTTGCATCTGCAGTTCCGTCTGAATTATTCAGTTTAGCAATATTATTTCTTGCAGTGCTCCCGTTTACCATTGTGAAAGACCCTCCTGCGAAAATATAGTCGCCACTGACAAAGATTGAATACACGGTGCCGTCCATATTTGGATTCCATGTTTCTGCCGTTCCATCTGTGTTGTTCAGTTTAGCAATATAATTTCTTGTAGTGCTCCCGTTAACCGTTTCGAAATCTCCCCCTGCAAAAACATAGCCGCCGCTGACGAAGATTGTACGCACAACGCTGTTCATATTAGGATTCCACGATTCTGCCGTTCCGTCAGTATTATTCAGTTTTGCAATCCGGTTTCTTGAGGTGCTCCCGTTTACTGTTGTGAAATTTCCCCCAACGTAGATATAATTACCATCAACGAAGATAGTAAGAACAGTGTTACTTGCATTAGGATTCCACGTTGCATCAACCGTAAGGTCGGATTTTATACGCGCTAAACGGTTTCTGTCATAAGAGCCGACTTTTGTGAAACTCCCCCCGATATACCATCCCCCGCTTCCGTCAGGTACTGCAGAATTGATAAGTCCGTTGACCTTAGGATAATCAAGATTCGGTGTGCCGGATGTTATTGTTATGGCTGCCCCGTTTCCTGTATTGGGACCTATCGTGGTAAAGCCACCGCCGAGGTATGTGTAATCTCCGTCAACTGCTATTGCATATACAGTTGAGTTCGTTATAGGTGCATACTTATTTGGTGTTGAGGGCTGGCTGTAAGCCGTAAAAGAAAACAATAAACCCATCAGAACCAGGCAAAAAACTGATACTGTAAAATTTTTCATAATGTTAAAATTAAATGATTATAAGAAGCTAAAACATTTGCAATGGGAATTAAGAATAAATTCTCGGGGAAAAACAAAACGTATTTAATTAAATTATTCAAAACCTAAAAATGCTTTTAAAGATTTTTCTATTCCAGCCGAACAATAAAGAGTGAATTTTCAAACACACCAAAAAATAGATATTAGAACGTAACTAAAACAACTAAAATCTACAATGAAAAAACTCTTTATGTATTTTAAGCACCCTGTCTTTCGCAAATAACCTTTTGATAATTAACCTGATCGGTAAATGTGCTTTGCATACATTCCCTGGGGAATAAAAGAATTTAAGAAAACATAATATCTAAATCCTGTCTGTTGTTTCGAACATTTCACCTCTCACAAAAGAATTTTTACTGATTCAAATTACTGATTCACCTGATTTTTACTGGGGTTTACTGAATATGATTATTTCTCATCATTATATCTTCGTATTTTGATTAAGAACTAAAACAAAATATTTATAAATTCAAAAGAATTAATATCATGAAAACAATTTACTTAACAATCGCACTTCTGTTCTTGGTAAGTACCGGTTTTTCACAACCGATTCCTCAGGATAGTTTATATCTTGCACAAACACTGCCAGGTAATAATCCTGTAATATTTCAACTACAATCAAGCAGCGGATTACGACCCGTTGAAAGAATAAGCATAAGTTCCGATGGCAAAGAAATATATTATTGTGAATTAGACAGCTGGCCTATAAGTATCTCAAGAGTAAAATGCTATAAGTATTTAAGCAATATGTGGCAGGGACCATTTGTGGTTTTCGAAGGTTTTGTTGCTCCCGGGCTTTCGGTTAATGACAGTACTCTATACATGCAAAAAGATACGAATGGAATTTCTCAAACCTTTTATTCAAAAAGATTAGGCACGGGTTGGAGTACACCCGTAAGGCTGCTTTCATCAAACCTTCAGTCACATTATTTTCAGGAGACACAATTAAAGAACTGTTATCTTGCTTCAACTCCAAGCGGTAATAGTGATATATGCAGGCTATTGATTAATAATCAGGATTCAACCATACAGAGTTTGGGGAAACCCATAAATAATCCTGCCACTGAAAACGACTTCTTTATAGCAAGAGATGAATCATACATTATTTATTTCCGTTTAACTTCGCCGTATAATTTATTTATCAGTTATCATAAAACTAATGGTAAATGGACAAACCCAAAATCTTTCGGTCCAAATATAAATACGAATATTTACGATTGCTGCCCGTATGTAACACGCGACAATAAATATCTTTTCTTCACACGCGGCAACTGGCCAATGAGTACTTACTCTACTTATTGGGTTAAAGTGGACAATATTATTGACAGCCTTAAACTGACAAACTATATACCGTATCTTGTAAATCAAATTCCGAATCAAACCGATTCCATAGGTGTTCAATATACTTATACAATACCCGATTCCACTTTTATTGATGACGATGGTAATAATACACTAACATACTCAGCAACTTTAAGCGACGGCAGCAATTTACCGTCCTGGTTGAATTTTAATTCGGGTACAAGAACTCTATCAGGAACTCCTGTCTCAGCAGGTACATCAAACATCAAAGTTACTGTCACGGATAATGACTCTGCAAAATCCTGGTGCACATTCACTTTAGATGTACCCCAGCATACTGCGATAGACCCAAAAGGTGAACAAATAGTGAATGAATATAAATTGTATCAGAATTATCCGAATCCGTTTAATCCGAGTACAATTATTCGTTATTCTGTTTTGAGAAATAGCTTCGTAAGCGTGAAAATATATAATATTCTCGGAAAAGAAATAGCAACACTCGTAAATTCAGTACAGTCAAGCGGATTGTACAGTGTAACATTAAATTCTAACAATCTGAATTTAGCATCAGGTATTTATATCTATGCTTTAACCGCAACTGAAACAATCTCAAATAAAGTGTTCAGGGAAACTAAAGTTATGAACTATATTAAATAATTTTAAAAAATACGAATAATGAAAACAATAATAACAATTATACTTTTAGCGGTTTTGCTGAACACTTGTTTTGCTCAGCCTTATCTGGGACAAACTCCTCCGGGAAGCGTATCTACAGTATTTGCACCCGGTATTATCTCACTCAGTAATAGATTTGAGACATATCCCACATTTTCTCCTGATGGGAGAGATATGTACTTTTCAGTAGTAAATGCAACCTGGTTAAAAGGTGTAATATTCCATACTCAGGAGAGGAATGGAATATGGACAACACCTGATACAGCATCCTTTTCAAAAAATATTTATAGAAACTGGGAATCCTTTATTAGTCCTGATGGGAATAAACAGTTTTTTGCTTCTAACCGTCCGCCGTCTATACATATGGATATATGGATGATGAACAGGACTTCAGATACAACCTGGTCAACTCCTGTTCGATTAAACAGTCCTATAAATTCAAGTGCAGAAGACGGTTCTGCATGTGTCACAAACAATGGAACATTATATTTCAAATCAGCTCGCGGAGGAGGTATTAACGGTTCTATGCTTTATAAATCATTGCTAATCGACAGTACATATTCACAAATAGAAAATCTCGGTAACACCATACATACTGTTAATGGAGAAACAGAACCATTTATGTCTCCTGATGAAAGTTATTTGATATTTACATCACCTTCAAGAGCAGGCGGTTTTGATGGATATGATTTATGGATTTGTTTCAAGAGAACGAACAATAGCTGGACTGAACCTGTAAATATGGGACCGAATGTTAATACTGCTCTTGATGAGTATGGTCCGCGCGTTACGCAGGATGGTAATTATTTATTCTTTACGAGGGATAATGTCGGAACATCGATGGATATTTGCTGGATTTCTGCAAACATAATCGATAGTCTGAGGACAGTTACTGTTTCAATCAGTAATTCATCCGAGAATATTGCAGGCGATTATAAGTTATTCCAGAATTATCCGAACCCGTTTAATCCGAGTACAATTATTCGTTATTCTGTTTTGAGAAATAGCTTCGTTAGCGTGAAAATATATAATATTCTCGGAAAAGAAATAGCAACACTCGTTAATTCTGTGCAGACAAGCGGATTGTACAGTGTTACATTAAATTCTAACAATCTGAATTTAGCATCAGGTATTTATATATATACTTTAACCGCAACTGAAACAATCTCAAATAAAGTGTTCAGGGAAACTAAAGTTATGAACTATATAAAATAATTTCATAAATATAAAAATGAGACATATATTGAAGCGAATAGTAATTTGGAACGAGAGGGATATAAATTACTGTTTGAATTACAATCAACTAATTCAGATGTATATGTCTCATTTTATAAAACTATAAACGTGTTATTCGGAAAGTTAAATGGATACGATAATAAAACTTATTGCAGCACTAATATTTTTTGTTCTGTTCTTTTTAAATAGTTATGGACAAGTACTGAGCTTAAAAGAACAAGCTTTGGAAGAATTTAAAAAAGAGCATTACAATGAATCCATTGCTTTATTAGAACAAGCTGCAAAAGAAAACCCAAACGATGCCGAAATTTTCTATTATTTAGGCTGGTTCAATCATTACAGAGCATACGACAGCAGACCTTTGAGCGGATACGATTTTTTCTATTCAGAACAAATTTTCCAATATTTAGACAAAGCCCTCCAACTCAATCCGAACTATGGCGATGCCAAATATTTCTATGGTGCTGAATGCAGTGGAAATGCTTTCATCGCAATGCAAAATTATGATGCCGGGAAGTTGAAGTATTATTACAAATTAGCCAATGATAAAGGTGCATATCCCGATTGGTTAAAAGAGTTCGGTCGAAATATTTTGAACAGTTGTGATGAAAATGCAATTTTGTTTACAGGAGGAAATGCGGATTTTGATGTTTGTTCCTATTTACAATTACACGAAAACCTAAGAACCGATATAACCCTAATACCAATCGGAAATATTGACCGGCCATGGTACGTAAAGTTTCTGAAAAACGGTTTAGAAGGCGGCGTGAGAAACATTCAAATTAAACTTACCGATAATAAAATATCGGATATACACCCTTTCAAATGGGACACAACAACGGTCTCAATTCAAGTTTCACAAACAGATAAAAAACAGTTTAATCTACCCGATGACTACCAACTGCAATGGGAAGTATTGCCCGATTTATTTTCTGAGCGAATGCACTCAAAAATTGAGAGCGAAAAAGCAAAGAAACGCGCATATCTTAGTCCGCAAAGAGCCATCCTGCTTCAAATAATTGATGATAATTTTTCACATCGTCCCATTTACTTTTCTAATTTCTGTTCTCCAACGTTTTATGGCGGTTTAAATCAGTATTTCCAAAATTGTGGGTTAGTTTCACGATTAACACCGGTATCAACAAATGAAACTGAGTTTGCCTTTGATTATGACAAAATGGGGAAATTACTTCGTGATGAAAATATTAAAAATTTTAAAACGCTTGTGGATAATGACATACCTCGTATTTCAGGTATAATAGTTTCAGGCTATTATGACGCATTCTTAAATTTGTTAGAAAACAAAGACAAGGAAGAGCGTGTTTTACTAAAAGAATTGTTTGAAACGCATTTAAAAATCGGATTCGACAAAGAATTTGAGAACGAAATTCAAAAAGAAATTGAAAAACTTACAGGTTCTTCCTAAGCTATACAGTTCACAATAAATCTCTGAATAAGACAGGAGTCTATCTCTCAGTACTTGCAATTAAAGGCAACATCAAACAAATTGCCGAAGACCTGAACTATATAAAAGAACTCTGCGAGGTTGGAAAGCTTAGAACAGTTATAGATAAATGTTTCTCCTTCCCAAACTCCAGTTTGGGAAGGCATCACAGCTTTTGTTCTTTGAGTAACGCAAATCTATGATCCCGACTTATCGAAAACCCGCCGTCTGTCGAAAACCCGCCTATCTTTTAGGCGGATGAGGGTCGGGACATCCTCCTCCCAGTGAAACCTTGTAATGTTTTCAAGTTTATAAAGTCCCATCGGGACGAAATATCAGTAGCAAAAAGGTTCTAATGTTCTAAGTCCCATCGGGACGAAATATCAGTAGCAAAAAGATTCTAATGTTCTAAGTCCCATCGGGACGAAATATCAGTTCTGTGTGCTAACCTGCTGAAGGTTCGCCTTTAGGCAGGGAAGACATATTTGTCAATCAGATACCCCGCTGCTGGCAGCGGGGAGCCTCATTTCTATCTCATATACTAAAATAGCATTACCATTTAAGCAACAACCGTATTATAACTTCCATCATGTTTACTTTATTTATGACGCAATGCGCGTTCATAAAATTCTTCATTTTTCTCTTGACATTTTAAACTAAAAATACTATTTTATATTCAATTTATAATCAAATTTCATAGATTTGCAAAAGTTGTGATTGAATATAAATAGCTGTCTTCTCAGATATTAATCCTCTTGAATACAATCTCAATACAACCTCAATCCATCTTGAATACAATGTTCTAAGCCATTTCTCCCGCTTTCTACCCGCTTTCTGCACGCTCCGCACCCTAATCCGTTTAATTTCTCAACTTCTAATTTTATCAGCACTTAAATGAGTTAATTTTGCAAAAAATATGCAAATATTAATAAGTTTATACTAAAATTCACTGTTTTTTTACCAATTTTTGCTTATTTTCAATTAAATTTAGATTTAATTTTATGGCTATTTTAAAAAGACCTAAATTAGGTAGAGTTTACGGAAAAATCGGGGATACAGTTACTCAACGCAGGTTTGGTAAAGACGTTGTTTCAATTCGTCCTGAACATTATGTCACGATTTCTGAAAATTTAATTAATACGAGAAAAGAATTTAGACTTAAAGTCCATTTCGCAAAGGCAATTCGAGAAAGTGATTTGCTAACACTATGCTGGGAAAATTGTAATCTGAAATCTATCAGCGGGTACCATAAAGCTATAAGCTATAACTCTGTTCGTATTAAGAATGATATTACAACTCCCGAAAATATAATCACTCCTCCTTATGATTTTACATATAAGTACGAAATGGTATATATCGACTCCTTCACTCATAAATTTGAAAAGGATTCCATTCATTTCGAATATTCATTCTCCGATAATAAAGAATTAATGTCACCTCAATATTCATGTATTGCCGTTTTCTTTGTTTTCTTCTCTGACGGAAAAGCTCAACGATTCGATTGGTTCACTGTTGATGTTCCTGTTACAATTGAAAACGAAAATTCCGATGGAATTAAAACTGTTAAATTTGAATTCACAGAGAAACAAAAAGAAATAATTAAATTGTACAGGTTAATGCGTGGATACTTTGCCGTCGTAAAAGAAAACCCGCAAAACAAGAAAAGTGTATTTTACTCTAATACAGAATATTTCGAAATCAACCTTGTCGAATATTTTAAACAAGAGCTTTAAATAGTGTGCATTTAAGTTTTATTTTTCAATAGATATAGGTAAATTTTATAATGTTTAAAAAACTCGGAATATTAATTGTCATTCTTGTCGGTTTAGGACTTTTTTTCAATAGTTTGCTAATGCCATGGTACGTTAAACATGCTGAACTTA
>JBHELA010000409.1:0-5489 GCA_041859005.1 Ignavibacteria bacterium | reverse complement strand
TTACAAATCAATGGTGACGGAACATTTCAATATACAGCAACAAAGTAAACACCGTTTTAAACTACTAAACAAAAAAAGGCGAAACAATGTTTCGCATTTTTTGTTTATCTAACAAAGCAGGTTGCCAGACCCATATAGATAAATTAAATTTATCAAAAGACGATATGTTTAAAAATTCTTCCTGATAAATTTCCTGTAAGCAAAGTATAAAGGAGTAACACTCCACATAATTAATATTGTAAAGGACAATAATATACCTGTAATGCTGCCAGCAACTTTCTGAAAATTGGCACCCGTATATCCCATCAATGCTGATATATCAAGCTTTAATAATATTAACACCCTTGAAAGATCAACAGGGTTTAACGTTGTAATTATTATCATTATTTTTTCAAGCGGGTAATCGTTAAAAGCAAAATATATTAATAATACCAGCCCGTCATATAAAACAGAAAAGAATAACCAGAAAAACAGCGATATGCCTATTCCCTTAACTTTCTCATCTGTCGAAATGGAAATCAGTACTGAAAAAGCACTGAAAATTACCGATAGAAATACTCCTGTTAATGCAAGGTACATTAATATTGTTGAAACACCGTAAAAACTTAAAGGAAGTATTATACCGGCGAGAAAAGAAACCGATAGCGACAAAACAAGACCGGTATATTCGGCAAAGAATATTGTGCTCCTTTTTACGGGCTGAGAAAGCAGCATCTGTATGAACTCCTTTGAGTTGTATATGTGTATCGAACAGAATAAAATGCTTACTAACGGTACAAGAATTAATACTACGTTTAATACACTAACTATCGCCTTATTCGAATCCTTACTAAAGAACATCAAACCTGTACTTATGAACATTAGAAATAAAGTGTAAGTTATTACCCATTTATTCCTTAATATATCGAGAATAATAAATTTTAATATTTTATTTGCATTCATAGCTATTGAATAAGTCTGTAAATTTTTCGAGTATGTTCTCTGCTCCGTTTTTTGTACTGTCTCTTTCGTAAATTCTATCTGCTCTTACTTCGCCGTCAAGAAGGTATATCATTCTGTCAGAAAGTTCTTCAACTTCATTTAATATATGTGTAGTTATTATTATCAGTTTGCCTTTCTCCTTTTCTTTCTTAATCTTTAGTTTCATATACTCTGCCGACAACGGGTCAAGTCCTGCCGTTGGTTCATCAAGTATTAATATGTTACTGTCAAACATAAACGTAAGCGCACTGCTTACTTTCTGTTTCATTCCCTGAGAGAGCGAAGAAATCTTTTTGTCGGTAAAATTTTCTATCCCGTAGTAATCATAAAGCTCGAAATCAGTTGCTGATTCCTCTCCTCGTATCTCTTTAATTATCTGAATCACATCTTTTACTTTGATGTTCTCCGGGAAATATGCAGTCTGCGGCATATAGCCTATTTTATGCCTGTACTCGAAATTGTTCTTTATACTGACTCCGTCAACTTTTATCTCGCCGCTGTTTGCTATCACAAGTCCTAGTATGCATTTTAATAGCGTTGTTTTTCCTGAGCCGTTGGGCCCCATTAAAGCTATTATCTGACCTTTTTCTATATTAAGGTTTATTGATTTTAATACGTGAAACTTACCGTAAGATTTATTTATGTTCTTTATATTAATCATTATGGATTTGAATTCTTATGCTTCATTAATGGATGGTTGTCAACAAGCGTTTCCGGTATGAATGCAGGCATTATCTTTTCGGTTAAATCAATTAAGTCAACTAAAAAACTTCGAACCAAAAGAATTGCCTCAGGCGTTTGTTCGACTAATGTCGAAAATAAACTTACTGGTCGGTATGATACATCTCCTACGCCATCCATGTTCAAATCATATCCCTTATACTTATCCCAGTAATTTTCGTTAAAATAATTTGTACTGACAGAACTGTTTGTTGATATATCAAAAGTGTTGCTGTAAAAATCATTGTTTACTATGGTGTCATCTGTACAGTTACCAAGCATTTTCATCGCCCAACCGTTTTCAGAAAAACTGTTGTTCCTTATCAGAATCTCTGTTGACCCTTCTGAATATATCCCAATTGTGTTCTTTGTAAACTTATTATTGATTATCTTACTTCTGCTGATGTCTTTAAGTAAAAGACCATATGCGCTCGGCCCCCAGTTATTCTCAAATGTGTTTTCTATCATCTCTACCCTTTTTGTGTACATAACTGCAACGCCAGCGCCGTTTTCACGGAATGTGTTTCTTACGTATGAGTTTCCTTCTGAAAACATAAAATGTAATCCATACCTGAGATTCTTTTCGCTTAAATTGTTAAATATTTTGCTGTTCGTAACGAATTCAAAGTATATTCCGTCCCTGTGACCCGAAACAATATTATTCTCTACATCAATTCTGTTGCATTTCCAGAGGTGTATTCCATTGCCCGAATATGATTCCGATTCTGAATGACTCGTAACTGTATTACCTGTAACTTTGCAATCATCACTGTTTGAGAAATATATTGCAAAAAAACAGTTATCCAGTTTATTGTTCCTGATTATCACGTTTTTAGTCTTCTCAATTCTTATTCCTGCATTATCAACCATGAAGCTGACGGGAATATTTCTTACTGATAATCCCTCTATGATAACATCTGCCGCTCTGACTGTTATTCCAGTACCCTGATTGGATGCATCCAGTATTGGATATCCTATTCCTTTGATTTCCAGAGACTTATCAATTATTAAATTGTATATGCTATAAATCCCCGGTTCAATAAAAATACGGTCTCCGTCTTTTGAAAACTCTACTGCTTTTTGAATGTCAGAATATTCTCTATTGTTTCCTACGTATATATCAGCTGCCCGAACTGAGACAGTTATTAGTAATACAAATAAATATGCTATTAAGTATTTCAAATATTTATTGTTTACTGAGTATTTTCTCTTTTACAGAAGCCCAGTTGTATAATTCGCCCCCTACTTCTTCAATTTTTGCCTGAGCAGCTTTCTTGCTTGAAAATGCCGTAAGAAATGCCCCCATCGGACTTGGAAGTCTCTGGCTGATTATAAAAGTAGCCTCACTTGTATTTATAAGATTTCCGGGATTGCTGAAATCTGTTACTAATTTCATCCCATCGTTCTCTGGAATACTGTTTTGAGCTACGTACTCTATTAAACACTCACCTGAATCAAACTTGAAAATTTTACCTTTTGAGCTCACAAACTCTGCCCCGTATCGTTTATCCATTATTTTCATATTGCAGTGTGCGCATATATCTTTCCCGTAATTAATTGGTTCCGGTTCAAGTCCGCAGGACAGAAAGAAGAATACTAATAACAATATTATTATGTTTTGTATGTATCGCATATATTTATGTTTTATTTTCATTTTTATAAAATTATTTAATTATAAATTTACTTTTCTTGCGAGTATCATATACCAATATTAATAAACTTGCAACACCCGCTCCTATTAGTATATATCCTCCAAAATCCGGAACTGATATGGCAGTAAAGTTTGCAAGCTGCTTTGTTCCTATTAGCGGAGGCTGATAACTCATTCCCGGTATCTTGATTGCTGCTTCAGGATTTAAATCGTGCCCATAATCATATTCCCATAAATAAAAATCAACTCCACCGGCAATTCCCAACAGCATAAAGAATACTACCCATGCTGCAAGAAGTCTCTTCCTTCCCAATGCAGCAACTGCAATTCCCGAGAATATTAAAAAACCTAAAATGTATGGCATAAGTGTTAGTTCTTTAATAGAATCAGGCTGAATTGTCTTCATTCCTATATAATGATTTAAACCGTTAATTGTGTTTAAATCCCCGGTTATCTTGTTTATCCATATATTCATTCCTAATCCTTCGGGATACTGCGGGGCTTCAAGCTCTATTTCCCAAATTGGAAGGAAATATGCCGAGATTAATGCTAAAGAAATTATTAGTACCGATATTCGCGATGTCTTTTTCATACACAATAAGTTTTTACAACTGTGAATCAAAACAGGGGAGTTATGTCTTTAAACTCCCCTGTGTTTTTGCTTAGTGGTTATTTCTTTTCTCCTGTTGAAAAACTAACAGGTACGTTTGAATCTTTTCCTGATACCCTTAAGTAACCCTGCATTTCCTGATGTAATGCTGAACAAAAATCTGTACAGTAATAAGGATATATTCCCGGTTCTTTTGGGCTCCATTTTATTGTACATGTCTCTCCCGGCATTACAAGTAATTCAGGATTCTCGTTACCCATTATAGCAAAACCGTGTGGTGTATCCCAGTCCTGCTCAAGGTTTGTAATATGGAAGTATACCTGGTCACCTGATTTTATTCCTTCAATATTGTCAGGTGTTAAATGAGACCTTATGGCAGTCATATAAATATGTACTTCGTTGCCTTTCCTTTCTACTCTTGCATCTTTCTCGTTCTTAACGGCATAAGGATGACTATTTTCTTCTAATTTATATATTCTTACTGAATTTTTTACCAATAAATCCGCAGGAATTGCCTGTGCGTAATGCGGTTCGCCTATCGTCGGAAAATCTAAAAGCAGTTTCATCTTGTCACCGCTTATATCAATAAGTTGTGCCGATTGAGTTAGTTCCGGACCTGTGGGTAAAAATCTGTCTTTCGTGATTTTATTCAATGCAACTAAATATTTACCCCATGGTTTCTTGCTGTCACCACCCGGTATCATTAAATGCCCGATTGAATAATAAACAGGCATTCTGTCTACAACTTCTTTTGAAGCAACATTCCACTTCACTATTTCCGATGACACAAAGCACGATGTGTATGCAAACCCTTTATCATCAAATTCCGTATGTAAAGGTCCTAAACCCGGTTTCTGAACTTCACCCGAAAGAACTGCATCGTACTTTAATACAGGTATACCTTCTACATTTCCTTCAAATTCATTTCCTTCGATTGCTTTTTTCATCTTTGTAAAGGAGAACACAGGGATTACTGAAGCTAATTTACCACCTCCAACAATGTATTCGCCTGTCGGATCGACATCAGCGCCGTGTGGTGATTTTGGACATGGTATGTAAAACATTGCTCCCTTAACATCTTCCGGTGTTAATGTCTTAACACTTTTCAAAATCTCTGATGCAGCTGAATGTACTTTATCGTCAAACTTATTATGATAATACGTACAAGCTTTATCCGTTCCTTTTCCTGCTGCTACCAGTTCTTCAATCTTTTTCCAGTTAACTGCTAAAATATAATCCTTATCCTTCTGACTCGCATTCACCTCAAGCAGAGTGTGTGACATCTCTGTATTATAACAAGAAAAGAAAAACCATCCATCCGATGGTCCTTTTCCCGAATGGCTTAAATCATAATCAAATGGGGGAGTTATCAACTGAAACGCAACTTTCATATCACCCGAATTCTGGTCAACCTTGACAAACGATATCGCGCCTTTAAAGTTTTCTTTATAAGATGAAATCGGAACATCTCTGTTTTCAACTGGTACGCTAAACCTCGTTCCGGCAACAACATACTCAGAATTTGGT
>JBHELA010000309.1:0-7136 GCA_041859005.1 Ignavibacteria bacterium | reverse complement strand
TCTGACTGTACCATTTTTCTGCGAAAGTCACTAAGTACGTAAATATCCTTGAAAATATAGTGTGATTATGCTATATTATATGTTTTACAAGTAAAAGTATTAACGTATATCATGAAAAAGGAAATACATCCGAAATATTATAAATGCAATGTGATTTGCAATTGTGGTGAAAATAGAGGAGTTTTATTCACAACTCGTTCCACTGTACCTGAGATCAAGGTTGAAATTTGTTCTCTATGCCATCCGTTCTTTACCGGAACTCAGAAAATTGTTGACACAGCAGGACGTGTTGAGAAATATTACAAGAAATTCGGTAAAACCAAGAAGACTACAGACGCATAATATAGTTCTCGCTTTTTAAAGCCGGCTCTTTTATTTTCGCTAAATAAGCCGGCTTTTTTATTTTTCGAATTTAAACATCTGAATTTATGAAATATATAATTTTTGAAGATACAAAATACGAAAACCTCTTCCCTTTGAACCTGTTAAGGGCTTCGTTCGACATTAAAGCGGGTGTTTTTTCAATGAAGGAAAGGATAGAACATTACCTGCCCGCAGATTCAAGAGTTGAGCTGTTCGTCAGGGATTCCATCGCAGATTTTGTGACACAAAATAACAGTAACCTTGTTAATAAATTCCCTGCCGAAGATACCATCTTCCTGAACGGCAGAATAGTTTTTTCCAAGAAGGTCATTGACTGGATAACAGAAACCATGTCAGTCAATAGTGTTATAGACTTTGAAGATACAATTGTAGCTGCCAAGATGACTGCTGACGAAATCGCTAAACGCAAAGATTCTTTCAGCTTTTGTCTGAATAATGATTTCTTTGGCGGACTGAAGAAGATAAACAGTACCAATTATCAGTTCCAGAATATTTTCGAGATCATAAATTATCCGTGGGATGTTTTAAAGTCACTCGATGTAAATCTTGGGTTTGACCTTAATTACCTTCTTGAAAGCGTTAAAGGTCAGGAAAAGAATCCCGATGTGAATCAGGAAAACGATAATAATTTTGTTAGCGCTTCTGCAAAAGTTTATCCGGGAGTAATACTCGATACCGTAAGTGGCGAGATTTTCATTGATGACAATGCAGTCGTTGAACCGCTGACATACTTAAAGGGTCCTGTTTATATAGGAAAGAATGCACTTGTCAAATCGGGTTCCCGTATTTACGGACCTTGCTCAATTGGTCATTCCTCAAAGGTTTCAGGAGAGATATCAAACTCAGTTTTCCACAGCTGTGTAAATAAACAACATGACGGGTTCATAGGCCACACATACGCATGTCCATTCGTGAACTTTGGAGCGGATACAGTAACAAGCAACCTCAAAAATAATTATTCAAAGATTCGCGTAAACCAGTTCGGTAACAACATCAATACAGGTTTGCAGTTCCTCGGAAGCATTGTCGGTGACCATTCCAAGTTCGGCATCAACACAATGCTGAACACAGGCACAATGTGTGGGATTTTTGCTAACGTTGCAGGGGGCGGTTTTCCCGACAAGCTTATTAATTCTTTTGAATGGAATATCATCGGCAGTGAAAAGGAAAAGTACGACCTTGATAAGGCATTTGAAACAGCAAAGATGGTAATGAAAAGGCGCGGCTTTGAAATGTCAGAAGCATACATGAACATGGTAAAAAATATTTATAACAAATAGAACAAAAAACCCCTTGCTTGCAAGGGGTTTCGTTTTAAACCTTCTCTATTTCTTTCTTACCGAGAATTCCTGTCGGCTTGAAAAGCAGTATGATGATAAGTATAGCAAAAGCAATCGCATCCCTGTAAGTTGACGATAAGTAACCCGAAACAAATGTCTCAACAATTCCGAGTATGTATCCGCCAAGTGCTGCACCGGTTATGTTTCCGATGCCTCCCAGCACTGCCGCCACGAATGCTTTCAGTCCGTAAATGATTCCAATCAAAGGGTCAATCTTCGGGTAGTTCAATCCGAAAAGTATACCTGCTGCTGCTGCAAGCGAAGAGCCGATGATGAACGTAAAGCTTATAACTCCGTTTATGTTTATTCCCATAAGGCTTGCAACGTTATGATTGAATGATACAGCCCTCATTGCAGTACCAATTTTGGTCTTCATGATTATTAATCTCAGTATAACCATAAGCACAAGTGATACAATAATCACAACTATTGAATTCGAAAAAACAGCCGCACCGCCGATACTGAATAAAGATTTATTTTCAAGTAATGTAGGAAATGACTTTGGGTCTGCGCCGAATACAAGCTGTCCGCCGTATTCAAGAAAAAGTGATACGCCTATTGCGGTAATTAATATCGTTAGCTTTGGAGAATTTCTCAATGGTTTATAGGCAAGCTTTTCAAGCGTAAACCCGAGTACTGAGCAGACTGCCATAGAGCCGATGAGTATTAATATTGCCATCCATACTGAAGCACCGCCCGTAAATGTAGTAAACGAAAACAGCATCGCAAGATAATATCCAGAATATGCCCCTATCATAAACACATCACCATGAGCGAAATTAATAAATCTCAGTATCCCGTATATCATCGTATAACCGAGTGCGATAAGCGCGTATATGCTGCCGAGAGAAAGTCCGTTTATAAACTGCTGGATGAATTCTGTCATGGAGCTATAGTCTCTTTATACTTGAACTTGCCCTCTTTTATCTCAAGCACCACCGCGGGCTTTATAGCATTCCTTTGTTCGTTAATAGTAATATTTCCTGTTACTCCTTTGAAGTTGCTCGTCTTTGAGAGTTCCTGCCTTATCTTGTCGCCGTCTGTAGAACCTGCGCGTTTAATAGCGTCTGCCATGAGCATCATCGCATCATATCCGAGGAAGGAATAACAGTCGGGTTCTGATTTATATTTCTCTCTATACTTCTTTATGAAATCCTGAATTAACGGACTCGGGTCTTCTGAAGAAACGTGAGTCGAAAAGAAACTTCCTTCAAGTGCATCTTTTGCTTTACCCTCGGTAAGTTTTTCTGATTCCCATCCATCACCTCCGAACAAAGGAGCATTCAGTCCGATTTCCCTTGCTTGTATTGCTATCAATCCGACATCGGTATAATAACCCGGAATGAATACTGCTTCAGGATTCTTATACTTAATCGCTGTCAGTTGAGCCTTAAAGTCTTTATCGCCCGCCGAATATTTCTGTTCTTCTACTATCTCACCGCCCATTTCAACAAAAATCTTCTTGAAGTTTTCAGCCAGACCTGTCGAGTATGCATTTCTCTGGTCTATTAATAAAGCAACTTTCTTAACCTTCATTGAATTTAATGCAAACTTACTCATAACTGTTGCCTGAAACGGATCAATGAAGCAGACTCTGAAAATGTAATCTCCGATTGCAGTCACTTCAGGATTTGTTGAAGCCTGCGTTATCATTGGTATCTTTGCATTCTGGCATATCGGCGCACCGGCTTTGCTTCTCGACGAAGCAACCTCACCAATAATGCCGACAACTTTATCCCTGTTAATTAACTTCTGTACAACCGTCTGTGTTTCATTAGGCTTTCCCTGATTGTCTTCAGTTACAAGCTCAATCTTTTTTCCTAGTACTCCGCCTGCATTGTTTATTTCTTCAACCGCAAGCTTTATACCGTTGTCAGAGCTTATTCCAAAAGTCGCTTCGCTTCCTGTCAAAGAAGCAAATTGTCCAATCTTGATTACATTGCTGTCATTCTTATTACAGGATATAATCAGGATGGATACTGCTGCTAAAATTAAACCTAAGAAAATCGTTGCTTTATTTTTCATAAAGATTTTATTTAAATTAAAAGTAAACTAAAATAATTTAAATAGCCTTAAAAAACAATTTTAATCTGTTTACTTATATAGAAGGAGTGTCTTGCTTGCTGCTCTTCTTCACGAGTATCATAAATATCTCCCGCCCCGCCCTCGGTTTAATCGAATTGTACGATGTCTCAAAGACTATGTAATCAAACCCGGAGTCGAAGTAATCGCGGTATTCCTTTTCTGTGCCACCAAAAGGAGGTTCTGTTTTTTCAAATTCATGATTGAAAAGTACACCCGCTAATTTCCCGTTTTCCTTTAGCAGCGAATAAATTTTATCTGCATACTTCTTTCTTAAAGACGGGTATATTGCACAGAAAAACGTCTGTTCGAGTATCAGGTCGTATTCGCCTTCATGCTTGAAGAAATCGTCGCATACGATATATTTTTTTGGAAAATCAGGGAATCTGTCAGTAAATTTTTTAATAGCTTCCCCCGAAATATCAAGAACATATACATTTTTAAATCCCTGTAAATGCATGTATTCAGCCTCGTATGCATTTCCTGCACCCGGTATAAGCACTTTCAGATTCTTGTCAGTTAACTGGTCTATGTACTCTTTAAGAGGCGTGGAAATATACCCTACGTCCCAGCCGGTTTTGTTCTCTTCATATTGCGAGTCCCAGTATAGTTTTGTTCTATCCGTATCCATGAACTTAAAAAACATTATACAAAAACAATTTTTTTCTTGCTTTTATTTAAAAAAATCTTTTATTATATTATAAAACGTGATTTTTCTTAATTTTGATTAGTTACACTATGTAACAAGAAAAATTATTATAGGGTTTATAAGATTTTTGTATTTGTTGTTTTTTAAAGTACAAAACACAAACTTATTTTTTCATAAATATAAATAATAATATTATGGCTGAAAATTATTATTATGAAAACCGGGAAGAAATCCGCAGGAAAGTGCGGGAAAAATACAGAAAAGACAAAGAATACAGAGAAAAACTGAAAAAGTATTACAGGGAAAAATACCATAATGACCCTGAATACAAAAAGATGACTCTGGAAAATGCTCGTAATAGATATTACAACGACCCTGAATACCGCGAACGAACCATCCAGCGGGCAAAGGAAAGAGCATTGAGACTCAAGAAAGAAAAGGAAAAAGCAAAGAAAACTACCAAAAAGAAAAAGTAGTTTTAGGCTATGAACCGGTAATGTTCTAAAACCGGTATTTAAAAGGGTTAGACTAGCCTGCAATTTATAAGTTGATTTATGTGTTCTTATACTAAAAATTAATTGGGCATAATTCTTAGTATTCATAAAACTGATTTTAATTGTAAGCTGCTGCAGGGTGAAACAAAAACTTTCTCTAAATTCCTGTTTGGCGATGTTTTGCCTAACGCGGATAAACTGCTGGATGTATTCGACAACTCCGGCATAGAGGAACGGAATTTTTGTATTCCTATAGATTATTTTCAACTCGATAAATCTTTTGCAGAGAAGAATAATTTATTTAAGACTATCGCTCTGGAATGTTTGCGGGAGTCAATTATAAAAAACTTATCAATTGCAGGCGTCAGCTTTAACGATATTACAGATATTATTCTCGTCAATACAACCGGTTTAAGCACTCCTTCTTTAGATGCTTTGCTTATAAACTCTCTTAAACTTAATCCGAACGTTAACCGATATCCACTGTGGGGACTCGGTTGTGCAGGAGGTGTAAGCGGACTTGCTAAAGCAAACACAATCACGAAATCCAATCCTGATGCAATAGTTCTGTTCGTTGCTGTTGAGCTTTGCTCGCTGACTTTCAGAAGGAACGACCTCTCAAAAAGTAACTTCATTGCCACAAGCCTTTTCTCTGACGGGGCTGCAAGCGTTCTTATACTAGGCGATAACGCTGCTAAAAAATACCACGCTGATTATAAGATTGAAATCGCTGACTCTCTAAGCAGATTGTACTATGATTCGGAAGGTGTAATGGGCTGGGAATTTCTTGATGACGGTTTCAAGGTTGTATTTTCAAAGGATATTCCTGCCATCATAACTAATAACGTCAGACATGACATTGACTCCTTTCTTAAAAGGAATAATCTGAGCATAACAGATATTAAAAATTTCATTGCTCATCCAGGCGGTGCAAAAGTGATTCAGGCTTACATAGATGCGTTGAATATCAACCCTGATTTGTTAAAGAATTCAAGAGAGATACTTAGAAAATACGGGAATATGTCAAGTGTGTCTATCCTGTATGTGCTCGAAAAATTTCTGACAGAAGGATTCAAAGATGGTTACGGGCTTATGATATCACTGGGTCCGGGATTTTCGTCTGAAATGGCTCTGCTAAAAATGAGCAGGACAAAGTGATTATGTTTTATTACTTCCTGACTTTCATTATCGTTGTTAGAATCATAGAACTAATCATTGCTAAGAAAAACGAAAAATGGCTGAGAAGCGAGGGTGCAGTTGAGTACGGACGTGAACATTATAAATATTTCATAATGCTTCACACAGGGTTTTTTATTTCACTGATAATAGAATATAATCTTTCGCCGTTTTCTGGAATAAACTACATTCCTGTGATACTGTTCTTTATTGTTCAGATATTCAGGCTGTCAGTTTTTATTTCGCTCGGTAAATACTGGAATACAAGAATTCTTGTAATACCCGGAAGAATACTTGTCAAGAAAGGTCTTTATAAGTATTTTAAGCACCCGAACTATATAATCGTAATTCTCGAATTCATTCTTATTCCATTATCATTCTATCTTTTCGTTTCCTTGTTAATCTTTTCGGTTTTAAACCTTGTGATTCTTTCAGTGAGAATCAAAACCGAAAACAAAGCACTGGGTTACTGATTTTATTCCCTCGGCACTTCTATTGCAAGCAAGTAGCTTTCTGAATTTGATTTTATAGTTACAATGTCTATCTCTTCAATTCCAATACCGTCTCGTCTTCTGAGTTCATTCCCGTCTATCGTTACGTCTCCTTCAATCACAAACAAATACACACCATTTCCTTTCAGCTTCATATCGTAGCTGATTTCTGTATCAATATCTATCTTCGCTAGGGAAAAGTATGCATCTTGATTTATCCAGACAGCATTATCATTCTTATCAGGGGAAACTACGGTTAAAAACTTATTCTTCTTATCAACATCCTTGATATTCCTCTTGTCGTATCTTGGCTTAATGTTCCTTTCTTTAGGTAATACCCATATTTGCAGAAAATTAACATCTTCAGTCTTTGAGTGATTATATTCAGAATGCATTACTCCTGTACCCGCTGACATAATCTGTACTTCGCCCTCTTTTATCACCTCTACGTGTCCCATAGAATCTTTATGTTCAAGCGCCCCTGCAAGAGGAATAGAAACTATTTCCATGTTGTTATGCG
>JBHELA010000295.1:0-5805 GCA_041859005.1 Ignavibacteria bacterium | reverse complement strand
AATAGCAAAAAACTCATCATTTTCCCATATTTTATAGGAAGGGATTTCACCCGATGAAATTTTACAGAAAATGCAATCGTCTTTTTTCATATAATTTTTGTATAATCTTAAATTTACGATTTCTAACGTCCAATTTCTATGGAATAAGAATCTATTGATAAATTTGTCAGTGAAATTTGATGGATTTAAAGAGATCAATTAGAGCGCAAGGAGAGCGCAAGAAGACCCTATTCAGGGAACAGGGAGCAGGCAATAGGGAATAGGAAAAAAATACATTAAAAGCAGAACACTAAAACACTTAAGCACACTATACCCATAAAAGAAAAATCAATTACTTGAGATTATAATACATACTCCTCTACTTATATTCACAACGCAGATGAAAATTGTGACATTTTCAAAACGCCGGACAAAAAAATCTTTGGTGTGAAAAAACAAATGTTTACTCAAAAATGCTTTAATTATGATATAAAAAGTTTTTTATATGGCTACTCAAAAATGTCACAATTCCTGTACGTGTTGTGATTAATAGTAGAGACAGGAGGCAGATGACAGGTTACAGGAAACAGGAGATAAGCAGCAAGAAAAAAATATTACCTCCAAAACACAAAAACACTAAAAGCTAAAACAAGAATCATTTTATTGATGCACCTTTCGTTAATAATCACTACAAGAATCAAAACTTGGACACTATAAAAATTTGTATAATATTTTCAATGAAATATAATTACAAAGAAATACAATTATTTATAATTGACGAAAATATCTTTCATGAGGACAAATTTTTTATATTTGAGTATTTTTGTGTCCAAATTTTCAAAAATGTTGTGATTAATAGTAGGAAGGCATATACGGAAACTACTATAACTTTATCGAGAAGAGATGCCGCTTCATTGTGTATACAATTAAGTAAATAAAATTAAAAACAGATAATTCGCAAGAGCATTCTTTCAGAATGTGAGATGTTAAAATCTAAATATACGAATCTAACATTGCAAGTTTAAATTACCTCTTCAAATTTCTTTTTAAGCCACAATTTATTAATCACATTATTCTCTTCGAGAAGCTTTGAGTAGTAATAGTCTAAATCGGAACTCTTACCAATTCTAAGTTTGTGGCTTAAAAGTTTTCTCAGATATTTAAGAAAATTAGTAAGAAGAGTTTTATAATTATCGCCAAAAGTGAAATCAGTTTTTATTAGTTTCTGAAAATTCTCGATAGAATATTTAAGCAGTTCAAACTGTCCTGAATCATAATACGATTTTAGCATTATTAATTTAGCTTCAGCGTTGAGCAGTCGATTTTCAGTATTAATCTCATTAATATGTTCAATAGCTTTATTGTAATCTTTTAAACCAAAATGATAAGCTGCACGTGCAAGGTTAACTGCATTATTTCTTTTTTCGGGATCGAAGCTGCCGGAATTATTGTTTATAAACTCATCAACCCATTTAAATTCTTTATTATTAATACCATGATTTGCAATGCTTCGGAACATGAACTGGTTTATTTGTTTGAGGTCAGAATAAACATATAGTTTATTATCAACCATATACTTAACAAAATAGAAAGCATCTTTAACGTATTTAACATCCTCGTCTCTGTTAATCAATTGATCGTTAAAATAAATTGCCAGTTTACACAAATCGTATTCAATTCTTTTAGGCATTGAGCCTTTGAGAGCATCGAAATCTTTTTTGAAAGCATCATATCCATTTTTTGCGCCGCTGTTTTTAAATGCATTTGTAATCTTAAAGAAAAGATTTATATACCGAAGTGAGACGTCATTTTTACCAAAGACTTTTTCAAAATCCAGCGAAGAAAATATTTCATAAAGTTTGTCAAGTTCCGAATCTCCTGCTTTTTCAGAAAAATTATTGCAGAGAACGATGTAATCATTTTCATACATTATTAATCTATAGACCGAATAAAAGAGAAGATAAAATACTATATCGTTTAAAAGCAGTTCTCCAGTTTTAATGTTTTCCTTGTTAAATTTAGACTGATTAAGATAAAAGTGTCTGTATTGAATGTCTTTTAATTCAGAAATATCAAAAAACCTGTCGAAGCTGAGTCCACCGGAGTTGTTTAATTTTTCGGTTAGCAAATCAAGGTTGATACTGACCTGTTTATTGAGTTTGCGCACGGAAGCTTCTTTAAGAAAAAGAATTTCCTGCTTTTCATAATCAATACTGAATCGTTTATAAGTCAGGTATTTTTTCAGAAGAATATAAAGGTCGGCAAGAAGGTTTCGCATAGTGGAATCGCTATATTTTTCTGTCTGTTTCATTTTGCCGTAAACAAACTCCTTGTTTAATTCTTCCGAATCAAAATCATTTCTATACGTGAGCAAAACCTTATACAACTGAACAATTTTTTTGCTCCTGTTAAAAAAAGGCGAGCTAATAAATTTTAAAAACTCTTTTTCTTCATGTTTAGAAAAAGTTTTTATTATTTCAACTGACTGGTGTTTTAACATAAACGATTTTATTAAAAAAAAGATGTCCTCATGCTTATAAAAAATATCAACCAAATATTGTTTTTTACACTCTTTTAAGAATAAACAATACAGCGACATTAATCAATAAATATCATAAAAATTATGCCCATAAAACAGGTAATTCACTAAATAAGAAATTTGGAATGAATAGATAAATGAGCGACAAATATAAAAATCTTGCCGAAATAAATATTAGCGACGTTATTAAATATATATATAGCTGAAAAAACAATTTATAATCTTTTTAACATATCACAAATAAAAGACGTTTTCAAGGGTATCAATTTCGCACTATAATATTAATTATTATATATTAGACAAAATCTTTTTATTTATCGGTTTATTAACTTAAATATAATTAATTAAGCAGCTAAAACATATAAAAAAGTATTCTAATAATTAAATTTTAACATCATGAACAAATCAATTTTTACAAAGTTATCGGTTTTATTCATACTGATAGTTTTTACACAGATGAATGTATATGGTCAGCTGACCGGAATTAAAACAATTGACCCGGGAGGCAGCGGAGCAAATAATTACACGACATTTACACTTGCTATTAATGCGCTTAATTCCTCTGGTGTAGGAGTAGGCGGTGTAACATTCAATGTAAAAGACGGGGCAGTCTTTACGGAAGACCCCCCGGCAATAACTGCAACTGGAACAGTAGCAAATCAGGTTATATTTCAGAGAGATAATTCAACAAGTACTAAACCTGTGATTAAGCCGACGGGAGGTGCGGGAACGGTCGATGCAGGTATTACTATTCAGGGAGGAGATTATTTTACGTTTGATGGAATTGATATTACAATTAATTCCGGCAGTGCTCTTGAGTATGGCTACCGGATATTAGCTGGGACCTCAGGCACAAATGGGGCAAATTACAATACAATAAAAAACTGTAAGATAACGCTTAACAGAACAAGCAGTACAGCATACGGAATAAGACAACATCCTAATACAGCACCAACATCATCAGCAGGAACTAATACAAATAACAAATACCAGTATATAACTATTGAAAATGCATACAGGGGAATAAGTATAGAAGGAAACGGTACGTTCAGGGAATCAAATTTAGAAATTTCTAACTGCACTATTGGAGCAGAAACAGCAAACGATATAGGAGGTAATACTACACAAACATACGGAATTTATGCAACAAACGTTGACGCAGTTACGGTTACAAACAATACAGTACGCAATGTTACTTGCACAGGGGGTTCTACTATGGGAGGAATA
Source organism: Ignavibacteria bacterium (assembly GCA_041859005.1). Lineage (GTDB taxonomy): Bacteria > Bacteroidota > Ignavibacteria > Tepidaquicellales > Tepidaquicellaceae > CAIKZJ01. The sequence goes on along the minus strand of JBHELA010000295.1, from coordinate 2,060 downwards.
TATTTTCCCGGTACTACTTCAGGTATGTCAAACATAAGCAGTAACACGTTATATAATCTAAAAGGTTCTTCTACGGCTTACGGAATTTATGCCATTACAACAGGTGCAGTAACAGTAAGTAATAATAATGTATATTCTGTTTCAGCGACTGGCGGAAATGTGAACGGAGTAATATATGTACAAATGAACTCAGGAGCTGGAACTAATAACAATGTATATAATAATCTCATAAAAACAATATCCGCCACAGGGAATATATTAGGTATGAGTATTCACGCAAATGCTTCCGATGTTACGGCAAATGTTTACAACAATGTTGTTTCTGACCTAATTTCCTCAAGCGCTTCTACAACTTTTACTGCGAATAACGGACCACAAGTAAAAGCAATAAATATAAATAGTTCAAGTACAAACTCAGGTACAGTAAACACATACTACAACAGTGTTAGCATACAGGATGACGCAACCCCTCCGAATACATGCTTCCATATGAGATACGGAACAGTTGATTCAAAGAACAATATTTTCGCAAATTTCTCATCTTCAGGCTCTTCCGCTGCAATGTACTGCGTTTATAAAAATCAGACAGGAGGAACATTAACATCTGATTATAACGACCTTTATACATCAAGCGGTGCGAGCAAATATATCGGTTTTAATAATGTAACAACTTATAATACTTTTGCAAACTGGAAAGGGCAAGGTTTTGACGCTAATTCAATATCAGGAGATCCAGGATATACATCAACGACAGACTTAGCAATAAATGCAACAGTACCAAATGCCTGGAATATAAACGGAATGGGGCAGCCAATAGCAACAGTAAGTACCGATATAAGCAACAATGCGAGAAGCACGACTGTTGCAGGAGGTTCTACTGATTTAGGTGCTTACAATGTTACTCCTTCATCAACCCCAGCATCAGCGATACAAACTGGTACACTTACAAACAACTCTACAACAACATATACTTTATCTAACGGAAGAGTATTAGGAAGTATTTCATGGGGAGCAGGCGGAACAGTTCCAACGGCGGTTGATGTTGTTTTTTATCCGGGAGTGAATCCTCCTGGTTCAAGCGGGTATGCAGTAGCAAACGGATACTGGGTAATTACACCAACTGGCGGTTCGGGATACACTTATGACATAACGTTAAACTATGATGATGCTCAAATCGGCAATGTCACACCCGAATCAAATCTAAGAGTTGTGAAATCCGATGACGGCGGAACAAGCTATACACCATATTTATCATTCACACCCAATACGACTTTAAACACGATTACCGTGACAGGACTAAATTCTTTCTCAATCTTTGGGCTTACTAATAATGACGCACCGCTTCCTGTAAATCTCACTTCGTTCACATCGAATATTAACGGACGCAATATAAAGTTAAACTGGATTACAACTTCGGAAAGCAATAATAAGGGTTTTGAAATACAGCGTTCAATGGTTAACGGACAGGGAATAGAGTGGAAAAGTATAGGGTATGTGAATGGGAAAGGGACTAATGCAACTACGTCAACATACACATATGAGGATATAAAGCTGAACACGGGAAAATACAAATACAGGCTTAAGCAGATTGACTACAACGGTAATTTCGAATACTTTGAACTTGACGGAATTGTTGAAATCGGATTGCCGATTAAATTCAGCCTCTCGCAGAACTATCCAAATCCTTTTAATCCCTCGACTAAAATAAATTATGATTTGCCGAGGAATAGTTACGTAGCCCTGAAAGTGTTTGATATTTCAGGCAGGGAAGTAATGACATTAGTTAACGAAAATCAGCCTGCAGGATTTTACACTGCAGAATTAAACGGCAAGAGTTTTTCGAGCGGTGTTTATATTTACAGGCTCTCGGCGAAATCAGATGGTTCTGAAAATGTTTTAACAAAGAAAATGCTTCTTGTGAAATAAGGACATATGTCCTATCAAATTTGTTAAAAAGACAAAGGAGATAGGCAAATGAAAGAAAGAGAAATAAAAGTCTTAGAAAGAAATAAGACAAAGTCATTTGAGGGAGAGTTCATTTATGAGTTATTAAACTCGTA
>JBHELA010000154.1:0-4357 GCA_041859005.1 Ignavibacteria bacterium | reverse complement strand
TTCTATATTTTTCCAACAGAATAAATAATTTTTTATGCTCTCTTTGTCGAAGATTCGCCGCGGAGAACGACCTTTGCCTTCTTTGCGACCCTTGCGGTAAAATCTTTTACGAAACATAATTTATTATTTCCTCTGCTATTTCTCTGCTGTTAAATTTTCTTGTCCTTATTGTATTTCATGCATTTTCTCTGTGAGCTCTGTGACCATATCGGTGGGCCTCTGTGGTAAAGTTTTTCTTTGTTTGTAGTTATCGGGTGAGCCGTGCTTCTTACTGTCTGTTAACCAGGAATTCAATTATCTTTTCCCAGTCATTTTCTAAGTTATAATCGACCCTGTCCTCAGGTTTTATCGTAAATGCTTTTTCAATCATTTCAACTGCCTTATCCATGTCTTCAATTAGGAAATAAAGTTTTGCCTTCTCATAATAAACTTCAGTCCAGTCAGGTTTCAGCTCTATTACTCTGTCGAAAGATTTAAGAGCATCATCGAATAAATATGTATCAAGCTGAAGGCATCCTCTGTCAAAGATTGCTTCAAAGTTATCGGGTTCAAGTTCAAGAACTTTTTCATAGCTTGCATTTGCTTCTTCGAGTAAATTCATAGCATACTCTGTGTCAGCCCTTGAATACCATAGTTGTGGATGATGTGAATTTATATCAAGCCCCTTCTTAAAAAAGTCAAGAGCGGTCTCGTACTGGTTCATGTTGTAAAAGCATGAACCCAACCCGAAATATGAATCAAAACTCTCGGAATTTAGTTTAAGCGCCTTTCTGAAATAGGGGATTGCCTCGGTGAAATTATCAAGTTCGAAATATGAGTTTGCAATATTATGATAAGAATATGAATCCTTTGGGTTAAGCTCGCAGGAAAGCAGGTAATATTCAATGCTCTTCTGGAACATCCCGAGCGATGCGTATGAATTTCCGCAGTTGTAATATGCAGAAGCAAAATTGCTTCTTATATTAAGTGCGTATTCGTAGCATTCTATGGCTTTCATGAACTTGCCCTGTCTGCTGAGAACAATACCGAGATTATACCATGCATTTGAATTGAATGGATTCAGTTCAATGTGCTTCTCGTACGACTCTACAGAAGAGAAAAGGTCTTCGAGAAAATCGTAACAGTAACCCAACTCATAGTAGGCGTCTGCATGTTCAGAGTTGATTTCAATGCACTTCTTGAAACAGTCGATTGCCTTCTCGAAATTGTCGCATCTTTCGAAACTAATCCCTTTGTTGAAATAAGCTTCAGAATTCTTTGCTTCAATGTTCAGTGCAAGATTGTAGCATTTGATTGCCGCATCGTAATTTCCCTGTGAGTCAAGCGAGATTCCTTTATTAATATAAACTTCGTAATCGTTAGGATTCAAAGATATTGCTTTGTCGTAATATGTCAGGGACTGGTCGTATTTACCCAGCCCGTCGAGTATCAATGCTTTCTTATGGAATAAATCAGCAGAAAAAGGAGAATGGTTCAGGGCTACATCAACGAGTGTTAATGCATCCTCGAAATTTCCTTCGTCGCAAAGCTGATTTATTTTCTCTTCGGTTGATTCAGAGTTGTAACCCTGCATATCATCGTACTTGAAATAATCATCAGAATTGTATTCTATGTCATCAAAAAAATTCATTCAGTATTTTATGTTTAAATCAAATTATTAAATCAAATGTGATAAGTCAATAGAAAATATTATAAGAGAAAAATTTTGGTATATATTAATTTATTGCCTTAAAAGATTTGTCAATGTATAAAGTAAATTAAATTCCCTTGCTGTTTAGTATAAAAATGCCCGGGTAACTCGAAAGAATGCTTAAAAAGTCATGTATTCATGCGATTTAGCACTCTAAAAAGGTCATTTTGCCTGTTAATATTAGTAGAAATCCCCCAAATGCCGTAATCTCTTTTCTTGTTCTCTCCGTTTCCCTCTTCAGTTTTTTCCTCTTCCTTGGTCTCTTTCTTGATTTGTTCTGGATTTTCTTCCTTCAGTTCTTCCTTCTGTTTAACGTTTGGGTCCTCGGGAGTAACTTTAAGGGAATCCTCCGTTTTCGTTTCCGGGTTTACCGTCAGGGAATCCTGTACTGCAAGAGAGTCTTTTTTATCTTTTGGTTGAGTGGTAACTGTTGTATCTTTTGCGTCCAAAGATTTATAGTAATCATACCTTGGCTTAATATTAGACGCAAAATCAGATGCAGGATATTTAGTCATTAAAAGTTCATAGTACTTCATTACGCTGTCCTTGTTGGGGTACACATTTTCATAGACCCAGCCCAGTGTGTAATATGCTTTCGGAATCTCCGGATTGTCAGGGTTTTTCTCTATCGATGTGTAGAGAATTTTTACCAGGTTTTCCCTGTCTTCGTTCCCCGATACAATTTTATCCATTATCGAAGAAAGTGAATCATTAGAGCTTAAATCAATTTCAACGTTTTTGAGTCCTAAATTATTTCTTGATTCATTCGCAAACACTGAGTTCGGATACTCCATTATCACATATTCGAAATACTGTTTTGCCTGCTCATTATTCCCCCTTGACTTATATATAGTGCCTAAATAAAATGCAGCTTTGCTCTCAAGATCAGAATTATCATACTCATTTATTATCTTATCAAGATAATATATGGATGAATCCGCAAGATTCAGGTCGTAATAAAATATTTCTGCAAGCTCAAAGTAGGCGTTAATCTTATTCAATTCATACGATGCTTTAATCGAATCCTCATTTACAATAGGTATAAATATCGAATCTTTTAACTGGTTTTCTGTGATAACCGTATCAATAGGAGGAACCTTGGTATTCTGAATCGTATCGATTCCTTCATTCTTGTTTTGTTCTTCCAGAATTTTCTGGAAAGATTTCAGGAGTGAATCTTCCTCGGGAATAGTATCCCTGCCTGATAAACCTCCGCCTTTTGGCTGTTCAAATCCGCTCTTCGGGTCAATTCCCGGTTTATTCTGTTCTTTGTTCTGTTCTTCTTCGTACTTGTTCTTGAACAGCTGAAATTCCGGTTCCTCCAACGGAATCTCAATCTTTGTAGTATCGTTTATGATTGCCTGAACTGTAAAATATCTGTCAAGGGTAAGAGCTTTCTTGCTGCTCATTGCTGCATAATCGTGGTTGAGTGATGTTTCGTTCGATTTCTTATAAGAGACAAGCGCTTTCAGATAATCTTTAATAATATTCTCGTAATATACTCCGAGCCTGTAGTATGCTTCTGCGGCCGCTTTTGAAGAAGGATATTTAACAATAATAAAAAAGTATTTTTCTTTGGCTTCTTTATATCTTTTCTGGTAAAAATCCGTGTTGGCAATCTCAAGTTCAACGAGCTGTTTGAAATCAGGATAATCAAGATATTTCTTGTCCATTTTATTCAGAATTTCGGTGGATTCCCTGTATTTTGAAATCTCGTTTAAAGCCTTTGCTTCGTTCAGCTTTGCATAAAACTCAAAATCAAAATCCGATGTATTCTTAAACGCAAGAGCATACATATCTGGAGCGCTTTTCTTGTCGTATATGGAATAAATTTTTCCAAGCAGCAGCATTCTTTCTGCTTTTGTTTCTTTATCCTTCGTTAATTCTATAGACTTCTTTAATTCCTCAATCGCAACAGAAACGTTCTTAAGCCCTATATTATGTACTGCAAGAACTTGCAATGCCTCTGCCTTGATTTCCCGGTTTTTTGAATTCTGCAGCAGCGACTTTAGTATGGTCTCCGCGTCAGCATTCTTCCTCAGTCTTAATTTTGACATACCGAGATATAAAAGCGCCTCATCTGAAATATCGCTTGTGGAAAGCTTCGAAAGAAATTCATTGAATTTCCTCTCCGCCTGCAGAAAGTCGTTGGAATAGAAGTACGAAAGCCCGATTAGCATCACGGCATCATCAAGATACTTTGTGTTCTTGTTATACTGTATTATCTTAGAGCATCTTTCAATTACTTTCGTGAATTTATCTTTTGTTGACTGAAGAACTGGTGTCAGTATGTTAACGGAGTCCAGTTTCTGATTGTAACTTGCAAGTCTTGAAGCCTTGAATTCTTTTAAAGCCTCTTCATAGTCTTCGTTTGCTGTATAGAATTTGTTAAAGTACGTGCTGAACGATTCAGACCTGTTCCCTAAAAACATGAACGAAATAAAATCCTGATAATTATAATCCAGAGATACTTTGTAATCCGGATCCGGTTCTTCGTCAGTCGTTATAGTTTCCTTTGAAAGTGTTCTGTGTGTCGTATAATCACAGCCGTTTACGAAAACAGCCGTAATAAACAAAGATATAAGAAAAATACTATTAAAAACTCTTAACATATTCCTAAAATTATCCCGTTTTTATCCCTTAATCAAGCCAAATTTCACATAAAAT
>JBHELA010000152.1:0-10758 GCA_041859005.1 Ignavibacteria bacterium | reverse complement strand
CAACAATGATCCGAGATGGAATCAACATCCGGCTTCGACAAGGTTTATGCCCGTCGGACAGTACGACAATTTACCAAGTTATCCAAATACAGATAACTATGTAAATACAAATACAAGAAATACTTATGTTCAGACACCACTAGGTGTTATGGCAGTAAGTCCAAACTTCAGACTTCATCCCACAGTAGCACCAGGTACACAGTCAGAAGTAATAATCACGTCCAGTTTGAACAATCCCAACCTTATGTTTGGATCAGCCAATATGTTTTGGGGCGGTTCATACTTTAGCTGCGGCGGATATATTTCAACAAATGGCGGATTAAACTGGTATGGAAATGATACGACAAGACAAAGTTCCGGTGACCCAGCACCTATGATTGACAAAAACAATACGTATATAGTTTCTAATATTACTACATCGTATAGTATGGGTGCAACATATTCAACAGACTACGGATTAACATGGCAGCCTATGGTAACTTTTCCGGGTGCAACAACAAATGCCGATAAAAATTTATCAGGAACAAACTATGCATCTTCAAGTCCATATTATGGTCATTCATACACAGTATATACAGAATTTGGCGGTTCATACAATAACAGAATAGTATTTTCCAGAACAACAAATTCAGGTGTTGCCTGGTCAACAGTTATTCCAGTAAGTCCTGTTCCATCAAGCGGTCATCATCATCAGGGATGCGACGTTACAGCAGGACCTGAGGGCAATGTTTACGCTGTATGGGCAAACTGTACAACAAACGGACAGAACTCAACCGAAGATTCACTTGGTTTTGCAAAATCAACAGACGGCGGTGTAACATGGACAGCAAGAAATAATGCAGCAGACATGAACGGAATCAGGTCATCATCATTCGGTTCATGGGGAATCAGGGTAGCAGGATTTCCAAGACTTGATATAGATAGAAGCGGTGGTCCAAGAAACGGCTGGATTTATGTAGTAGCACCTGAGAAGAACTTTGCAGGAGGCGATGCCGCAGATATATTCTTATGGAAATCTTCCGACCAGGGAACAACGTGGAGTGCTCCAACAAGAGTAAATCAGGATGCACCAAACGGAAAACTACAATATCATGCAGCAGTTAATGTTGATGCAGGCGGTGGTGTAAACGTAGTTTATCATGATTGCAGAAATTCGAATAACAACGACTCAGTAGATACATACGTAAACCGTTCGGTTGACGGGGGTACAACATGGACTGAAATAAAAGTAAATGATGCAAAATTCAGACCGTCATCAATGTCAGGTTTAGCAACAGGATATCAGGGAGACTACATTGGTATCACATCCGCAAACGGTAAAATATTTCCGAACTGGGCAGACAACAGAGTCGGCAGATATCAGTCATGGGCGGCAACAATAGTTCTTGATGCGGGTATATTAATGCCGTTTAACTTACAGACACCAATTGCTGGTGCAACAATAACATCATTCCCGGGTTCTTCAACACCAGTAACGCTTACCTGGGATACATCAAGAGCAAATGCAAGTTATAAGTGGATATTTTCAGCTGCATTACCGATCATAACAAGGCCTGCAGGAACTAATTCTATAACTTTTACGCTTGGTGAATTAGACGTAATACTTGCCGGTTTAGGTGTAAATCAGGGAAGTTCAATAAACGGAACATGGGATGTATGGGCATACAGGAATAATGCTCCGCAAAACGATTCATTAAAAGCAGCAAACGGTCCGAGATCATTAACACTTACCCGCGGTGTTCCATCGCTTTCAGCTTTTAATCTGAATGCACCTGCAAATAATTCAACGATCGTAACATCTGTATTCAACAACACAAATATTAATATTAACTGGACAAGGTCGGGAGCAGGCACAACATATAAGTGGAAATTCGGAGCACCTACAATATCTACTCCGCTTTTAACACTTCCGAGCGGATTCGATTCGAGTTTAACACTTGTGAATTCAGGATTGGATGCAATATTGGGCGGACTGGGTGTGAATCCGGGTGACTCAATTTCAGGACAATGGGCTGTCTGGGCTTACAATGCAACTGACTCATTAAAATCAACACAGACTTATAATATTAAATTTAAACGTCAGGGAAAAGGCGATGTGATAATTCTTTATGATTCATCATCCGCAGCTTGCAGAACATCAAAAGATTCAACTGCAAATGTACTAAGCAGAATGAACATGACATTTGACCTGTTTAACAGAGGAAGTCAGACAGCTACACTTGCGATGACATTACGCGGATATAAAGCTGTGATTTTACTTGGTGAAGGAACGAGTTCGATGAATGTGAGTTTAAAAGATTCAGTTAAAGCTTATCTGAATGCAGGCGGTACAACAACTCCTACAAAGTCAAAACTGATAATCTTTTCTGAAGATATTGGTTATAATTTTGGAAGAGCAGCCTCCACATATTATGATTTGGATTTTGTGAACAATTATCTTGGTTGGGACTTTGTTGCTGACAGACCAGGAACTGGAAATATTGGGCTTATCGGTTCATATGTTAATACGGGTGTAGCAGACAGTACAGTAGGCTCATGGCCTGAAGCAATTAAAATCTTTACAATTGCAGGTACACAGCAGCATGTATTGTATAAATTCAGACCATTTATGTCAAGTACTGATACTTTGAACGGAATAGGTCTTTATAACACAAAATGGAATGTAGCAACGTTTGGTGTTGACCTTGAGTCATTGAGACCAACTGCAACAAGCCCTGCAGCTTCACCGGTAGAACGCTTTATACGTGCAGGACTCGATTACGTCAATAACACTATAACAGGATTCGAACAAATCGGAAACGAGATACCATTGGTTTATTCATTAAGCCAGAATTATCCTAATCCGTTTAACCCAGTGACAAAAATAAACTTTGCTATGCCAAAGCAGGGTTTAGTCACGATGAGAATTTACGATGTACTTGGCAGGGAAGTAAGAACACTCGTTAATGAAGTTAAAGCAGCCGGTTATCATACGGTTGATTTTGACGGTTCACAGTTCTCGAGCGGTGTTTACTTCTACAGGATTGAAACAAACGGCTTCAGTGATATAAGGAAGATGATGCTTATCAAGTAAAAATAGTTGACAGTTGTTAGTTGACAGTTGTTAGTTGACAGTTGTTAGTTGACAGTCGTTAGTTGACAGTTGTTAGTTGACAGTTGTTAGTTGATAGCATAACAAAATTGTAAAATTAAGGCGGACGAGAGTCCGCCTTTTTTATTTGGAATTCATGTTGAAATACATAATTGTACTATTTCTATTTAATAAGAGAAATTGACTAAGTCAACAGGTGTTTATCCTGTCATCCCAATAAAATTAGTTAATCAAAAAAAGTGCAAATCAAGATTCAATATATATATTGTATCTAACCTATGAAAAGGATAATTTAATTAATAAATAAATCCTTTAAATTATTAATTCAAATTTTTTAAACATAAAACAAAGAACATGAAAAAGACTATTTCAGTTTTAGCTATTCTTGTTATTGGTTTCTTTGTTCTTACAGGGCAGAAGATTGATAATGAGAGTCCCAAATGGAGTCAGGCGTTTACGCATGTATATCCTTTAGGGAATTATGTACCACTACCGAGCCATCCGGACAGATTTGTGAGGTTCACAACTGCCCCTCGGCAAGTAGAAACAACCAACGGCATTATGGTCGTTACGCCGAGTGTAAGGGTATTACCTTCAACAACTGTTGCACAAACAGAATTATACCTTGCCTCAAATAAGTCAAACAGAAGTGTATTATTCGGGTCATCGAATAATGTAGCCGGCAGTACAATAAATTCAGGCTGTTTTGTATCAACCGATAATGGAGTAAACTGGGGCGGTTATCAGGTTATTAATTCGGGTAATCCTAATGACCAACGCGGAGACCCGGGTCCTGTGGTTGACAAAAACATGAGGTTTGTATTTTCACATCTTGTCAGTGCGACGAACTTTGGAAGTCTGACAGGAATGGGAGCAAATTACTCAACAAATTACGGTGCGAATTTCTCGTCAACTTTTATGCTTGAAACGAGTTCCAATGTAGATAAGAATTTAAGCAACACAGACGATTCACCAACGAGTCCTTATTATGGTAACTCTTATACAGTATGGTGTAATTTAGGTACGCCGCCGGCTTCAAGATTTTCGAGAACAACTAATGGTGGTGTAACATGGGAACCATACGTAACGTTGAGTACCGGACTGTCCGGACATTTTGTCCAGGGACACGATGTAGCAGCAGGACCAAACGGTGAAGTATATGCAACATGGGTATCTAATATGAGTGCATCTCCATATATAGCTGATTATCTTGGTTTCGCAAAATCAACAAACGGTGGTGTAAACTTTACTTCAAACGACAGTGCGGTGAATGTAAACGGGGCAAGAAATAACGGTACATTCGGAGGCTGGGGACTTAGAGTAAATGACTTCCCGAGAATAGATGTAGATAAATCGGGCGGTGCGAGAAATGGCTGGATTTACATCGTAATTATGGAAATAAACCATGCACCCGCGGGCTCTGATGAAGACGTAGTTATTTACCGTTCTTCAAATCAGGGTACGTCATGGATGCCGGGAGTTAGAGTAAATCAGGACGCTTTAAACAACGGCAAGAGACAGTTCTTCCCGGCGGTAAGAGTCGATGATGCAGGCGGTGTTAACGTTATTTATTATGATAACAGAAACTTCCCGAATGCTGACTCAGCAACCGTAATGATTTCGCGTTCATTAGACGGCGGTGCAACATTTTCAGATTTTGAAATAACCGACCATCATTTTAAGCCAAAACCTTCGACAGGTATGAGCGGCGGATATATGGGAGATTATATCGGAATTGCAATTGGTGCGAATAAAGTTTTTGGATTCTGGATGGACGATAAGGCCTCAACATCACCGGGTTTTTATAATGCATGGACAGCCTCATTCCTGCTCGATCCGGGACCATTATTCCCGTTTAGTTTACAAACACCAACGGCGGGTACAACAATAACTTCATTTCCGGGTTCATCTACACCAGTTACAATAACCTGGGATACTTCGAGAACAGGAGCGAGTTATAAATGGATATTCGGTACTGCATTACCGACACGTCTTTTAACACTTCCTACTGGTAGCAATTCATTAACTATGACTCTCGGTGAGCTGGATAATATATTAGCAGGACTGGGTGTCAATCAGGGAAGTTCAATCAGCGGTTCATGGGATGTATGGGCGTTCAGGAACAATGCACCTGCAAATGATTCTTTAAAATCCTCGAACGGCCCAAGAACAATAACTCTTGCGAGGGGCACACCATCGCTGACACCATTCAGTTTAAACGCTCCGGCAAACAATACTACAATAGTAACATCTGTTTTCAATAATTCAAATATTAATATTAACTGGACGAGGTCTGGAGCCGGCACTACTTACAAATGGAAATTCGGTGCACCTACCATTTCTACTCCACTCCTAACACTTGCAAGCGGATTTGATACGAGTGTGACTATTGTTAATTCCGGATTAGATTTTATTCTTGGAGGTCTTGGTGTAAATCCGGGAGATTCAATTTCAGGACAGTGGGCGGTTTGGGCATATAATGCAACTGACTCTTTAAAATCCACACAGACTTTTAACCTAAAACTAAAACGTCAGAGTAAAGGTGATGTAATAGTGCTTTATGATTCAACTAATGCCGCTTGCAGGACATCTAAAGATTCAACGGCAAGTGTGTTAAGCAGGTTGAATATAACCTTCGATTTATTTAACAGAGGAAGCCAAACTGCAGTGCTCGCAATGTCTTTGCGGGGATATAAAACAGTTATACTTCTTGGTGAAGGAACGAGCTCTATGAATACGAGATTGAAAGATTCAGTAAAAGCTTATCTAAGTTCAGGTGGTACAACGATTCAGACAAAATCAAAGCTTATTATTTATTCTGAAGATATTGGTTATAATTACGGCAGGTCGGCTTCAACATATTACGACCTTGATTTTGTAAACAATTATCTCGGCTGGAACTGGACTGCAGACAGACCGGGAACGGGAAATATTGGTCTGGTTGGTTCATACGTGAATTCAGGTATTGCTGATAGTACGGTAGGTTCATGGCCCGATGCTTTGAAAGTGTTTACAATTGCAGGTACTCAACAGCATGTACTTTATAAGTTCAGACCTTATATGTTAAGCACTGATACAGTAAACGGAATTGGTCTTTATAACACAAACTGGAACGTAGCGTCGTTTGGTGTTGACCTTGAATCGTTAAGACCTACTGCAACAAGTCCTGCAGCTTCACCGGTAGAACGCTTTATACGCGCAGGACTCGATTACGTCAATAACACTATAACAGGATTCGAACAAATCGGAAACGAGATACCATTGGTTTATTCATTAAGCCAGAACTATCCGAATCCGTTTAATCCTGTTACAAAGATTAACTTTGCACTTCCAAAGCAGGGACTCGTAACGATAAAGATATACGATGTACTCGGCAGGGAGGTAAGAACTCTTGTGAACGAAGTTAAAGCAGCGGGATATCATACTGTTGATTTTAACGGCACACAGTTCTCGAGTGGTGTTTACTTCTACAGGATGGAATCGAATGGATTCAGCGATATAAGGAAGATGATGCTTATCAAGTAAAATAGTTGCTAGTTGACAGTTATTAGTTGATAGCAATGCAAGAAGTTAAAAATTAAGGCGGACGATAGTCCGCCTTTTTTATTTGGTTAATGGATTTTATACCGCCAAAACATGAGAGGCACAAAGTCGTCGCAAGTGTCCCATTAATTGCGTTTTGTTTCGTAGTGCAGAGCAATTACTCCACAAGAAAATGTTTTCGATTCTATAAGTTTCAGTTTAGTTGTTTTGGTCACACCTTTAAAAAGCGGAATGCCCTTTCCAAGTATCACAGTATTAACAAATAGCCAAAACTCGTCAATCAGACCTTGATTTAATAATGAAAGAGAAGCGGACGGACTTCCAAAAATTATAATATTTTTACCCTCTTGCATTTTTATTTTATTTATGTTGTCTGCAAGCTGGTCTTTTATAACTTTGGTATTTTCAAGCCCTTTTTCGTTGAGCGTCTTTGATAAAACAACTTTTGAAACTTTGTTGTACCAAGCCGAATGTTCTTTGTCGTGTTTTGATGCGTTTGGCTGCTCTCCGGCATTGGGCCAATAGCTCTGCATTATTTCATAAGTTACTCGACCGTAAAGCGCCGAGTCAGCTTTGTCGGTCATCGTAGCAACAAAGTCAAAAATCTCATCGTCTATATGTATCCAGTTCATTTCCCCTTTAAGTCCTGACACAAAACCATCAAGTGAAGTGTGCATAAAGAATATTAATTTTCTCATTTTATTATTTGTTTAATTATTCATAAAGTTTGTTAATTCGTTTCTGTGTCACAATTCTTGACCAATATAATAAATGAAAGAAGAATAAAATATTCCATGTACTTTTATATTAGAGCAACTTCAAGGTACTGTACTTCCAAAGATAAACGAGACAGCTAAATAAAGGATGAAATAGAAAAGTCTTAAAGAAATAAGACAAGGATATTAATCGTTGTGTTCTTTCTTTAATTGTAAAACTCGTTTGAACTCTCTCATGTTTTGTGACTGAAAATCTTGTTTAGTGCAAAAGATTATTATTACTGGAGATAGAGTATGTAAGGGGGGAATGTCCGGGGTTTTGTGTATTATAGAGTTATAAGTTCAATAGTGTTAATAAACAATGTATCCGATTAAGGAGGACAAAAAACTCTAAGTTTGCACTGCACACCACCTGACGCAAAACCGGTTTTGGTTGGTGTACATTCTATTCTATTACATTTTCAATCATTTTTTTAGAAACCAATCCACCATGAGATGGATAAAATTCTATTGCACCTAAATCAATCAACTTTCTCATACTATCAATTACTTGCTGATAATTTTCCGCTTCTATTGGCAAAGGAACTTTACTAATTAATCCCATTATATTCATTGCTAAGTCTCCAACATAAGCGACTCCGCTATCCAATAAAATAGATATAGAGTCTTTACTGTGTCCGGGTGTTGATATTATTCTTCCACTTATACCTATCTCTCTAAGTTTCGTGTCGTCAGTATCAGAATTAATAATTATGTCCGACTGTTCGATTTTGACAGGTTTATAATTGTATTTAATAAATGGCCGCAATAATTTGTCGATAAGCCAAAGCAACCAATTATGTTGCTTTAATTTTTTGAAATCAGTTACTCCTTTTGTTATAAAATCAACTTGCTTCCTGTGAATAATTAATTTAGCGTTTGTCAAATCTCTCAACTCTTGCACGAGTGCAGAATGGTCATGATGATGGTGCGTCAGAAAAATGTATTTGATTTGATTCAGCTTGATGCCAGTGGATGCAAGTTCTTGTTTAAACCTCTCCAATTTTCCATTCCACCCGGCGTCAACTAAAAGAAATCCATGTTGACAAGGTATTAGATAATAATTGGTCGAATTATATGTAATTGTAATAATGGAGATTTTTATAACAATTCTAAAAAATCATTTTTATTTATTAAATCTTTTTATCCTTAAAAATTTTAACGCGCTTTTTATAAACAATGGCTTTATTGGAACATACACTGTCGCCATTGGGTTACCCGCATATCCTTTCGCATTAAAGATACTGAAAAACTCTTCGTCGTAATAAATAAAAGCAGGTTCGCCCGTTGGTATATAAATTGAATTAGGAATAAACTCTTTAAAAATATGTCCAAAGGCACTCCCTACATCTTCCGGACCGCGCTTGATAATTTTCACCGATGCATATTTGCTCGAAGGCAAAATCAGCTTTGTCATATCTTGCGGGGCATTGTCGGTTTTATTTACTTCCACCCCCATCGTGTAATTAAAATCAGGATTGTCCTTCTTCATTTCAAACACACATAATTGATTCGCGTTTAATCTGTCAGGAATTAAATCCAGCTTGCCCTCTTCCAAAACACTGTGGAAAAAAGGCGGAATCTCTTTTTTATTACGTTCATCTTTAAAAGAGGTTTTCAAAGTAATTCCAACCACCTGCATTGCAGGCATTTCAATAATTATTGTTTCCATATTTTTTGTTAAGTTAGCGATTTGCACCCTCATCCTTCTCAAGCCCTATCTGCATTCATTAAGCAGGGATTACGTAGAAAGTAAAATAATTATTCCTTTTCATTTTTTATAAAAAGCCCTGACTTCAGGAAGCAAGGCAACTAATATAATCGGTATTGAATAAAGCATATAAAAAGTTTGAAGCCAACTCACACCTTGTATAACTATTGTTTCTACCTGTATCCATATGATAAGGGCAAAAGCCACGTAAATAGTGAATGTCCACGCCCAGTACATATCCGTGAAAATATTTAATCGCTCCGCAAATCTATTCGCAGGCTTCTTTATCAATGCATAAACCAAAATGCCGGGAGTCACTCCTAATATGAAAAATAAAATTATACCGGGAATAAGAAAATCAGGAAAAGGTGAATCTTTTAAAATTGACAAAGGTAAACCCCCAATCAATTTTCCCGAAGGCGAAACAATCAACGCCCCGCCGCCGCCGACTGCACCCAACCCGAGAAATGCCAGTAAAACAATAAGTATGTTTCGTGCTGTTTTTGAACTCATAATTTTTTAACTATTATTTTTCTTTCCTCAACGCCAAACCGCTTATGCAGCGGGCTTTTCCTGCTGTCCTTTAAATTAAATAATGTATTGCTAAGGACTAATACCGATTTCCGATTGTTACCGAAGGCATAGACTTTTGAATAACAGCTAAATCAGTTTCTGTTAGTTCCACTTTATATGCACATAAATTCTCTTCGAGGCGGTGAACTTTTCTGGTACCCGGAATAGTCACAATTTCATCGTTTTGACTCAGCACCCAGGCAAGGGCAACTTCTGCTTTGGAAACTTTTTTGTCGTGTGCAATTTGCTCCACAACTTCTACAAATTTTAAATTTTCCTTTATAGCTTCATCTGTGAAACGCGGATTGCTAAGGCGAAAATCTCCTTGCTCTAAATCTGCCCTGCTTTTAATCGCACCCGTTAAAAACCCTCTTCCCAAAGGACTGTATGCCACAAAGGTAATGCCAAGTTCTTTACAAACATCAAAAATTTCTTTTTCCGGTTCGCGGCTCCACAAAGAATATTCAGATTGAAGCGCTGTTATCGGATGAACAGCGTGTGCCCTGCGAATCGTTTCAGCATCAACTTCCGAAAGACCTAAATACTTTACCTTTCCTTGTTTAACCAGCTCACTCATTGCACCAACAATCTCTTCAATTTCAACTTTCGGATCTTGCCGATGCATATAATACAAATCAATTTTATCAACTCCCAGATTTTGAAGACTTTGCTCGCAAGCCTGCCTGATGTATTCCGGCTTACCATTAAGCCCAAGAAATTCACCATTGGGTCCTCGCATCACAGCAAACTTCGTCGCTAAAATCACCTCTCCCCAACGCCCCTTAAATGCTTTTCCTAAGAGCCGTTCATTCGCTCCCCAGCCATACATATCGGCTGTATCGAAAAAATTAACTCCTAAGTCGATGGCTTTATGCAAAGTATGTATGGATTCTGATTCATCAAAAGATCCATAAAACTCTGACATGCCCATACAGCCAAGCCCTATTCTATTCACGCTTAGCGTACTATGCCCTAACATTGTTGTTTGTTTCATTTTACTAAAATATTTTTAAAAAATATAATTCTCCTACCACAAAATTAGCATTACTTGTTTGCATTTGCAATATAGTTTTGTCCAGCGCCGA
>JBHELA010000252.1:0-33829 GCA_041859005.1 Ignavibacteria bacterium | reverse complement strand
GTCCCTATATAATTATAATAAGGCACAAAATCTTGAGAAGTAAAAAGAAGAAGTGTTTTATTTGAAAAGCACGTGAAATTAAATCTTTTTCAAGGTAAGTATAAAATTCTTATTTCCCATTTTTTGCTTCGAGATAGTGTTTATTTATTGCAGGATGATTAACAAATTTATCCCCGTCCCACCAGCGGATTTGAGTTTTCAGTGAGTCGAGATAGGAGTTCATGTTTTCTATGGGTTGGATTTTATTTTCTCTGATTAATTTGTCGTATTCTTTTTGAAACTGACTGCTTAAACCAATGCTTTCAATTTTAAAGTCTTTGCTGAATTTATAAAGCAGTAAAGGTCTATCGTTTGGCATTTCATATTGTGGACCATCAGTAACAGCAACCGCAAATCCATTTTTCTCGTAATGCAAATCATTAGCGTCGTTCATTCCTGATGGACTGAATTTTGTCATAAATGTTACAGGAAATAAAACATAATATTTTTCCAAACCCTTTTCAATATTTTGTAACGAATCGGTATTGAAAGATACCCCTGAAATATATTCAGGGTCAAAAGCAATTAAACAACCGCATCTATATCCTTTCATGTTCGTTACACCCGTTGCGACTATTTCGGGATTGGAATCTTTGTCCAAATCATATACCTTAAACCTGTGAAGATTTCCTGCGTGCCAGTATTTCGAGATTAGTTTCCCGTTCAAATCCAAAATGCAAATCTTATTTGGATACCATGGATTGATATGTCCGCTTGCTATTGTTTCATAAATTCCGTCGGAATTAATATCATAAGTTAATAGGTCATCAAAAACAAACTCTCCTTCGGGTTTGTCCCAATAGTTTAATTTTTCATATTCGTTTTCATATTTCCACATCAAAGTATTATCAGCTTTGTAACAGAATAAAGTATTTTTTCCGATTATATCCGGTGCGGGATAATAGTTGTTCAATATTATAATCTCGTTTTCATTATCTTTATCCAAATCCTGAATGGAAATAGACCTCCTTAGAAAGTCAACTTTATCATTTAAAATATGTTTTGCGTCATAATTATCAATTTGACGTTCCCATATTTTAGTGTTGTGCTCATTATAAACTGTATATTTTCCATGAAGAAAATCCGAAGAGTATGGATTCCTGTCTAAAAGCGGAATTAAATAATTAACAGTAAAAAACAGCAAAACTCCAAGAGATATAACTCCTAAAACTGAAACTACGGGAGTATGAAACTTTTTATAATACGCTTTTAATTTCTGATTAATCTTTAATTCATATCTATCAACTATTTCCAGATTAGTGAAAACACTTTCGAAATTTCGTATCGGTATTAGTATAAGTTTCCTTTCAGGATACTTCTTTTTCAAACGTTCAAGCTCGGATTTAGCTTCGCTCAAATTATCTTCGGGAAGAATAAACCTCCTGTATTCTGAATAATATACTGTTCTTAATTTTATTTTTAAGCTCTCCGAATTCAATTTCTGCAAACAACCTTCATAATCAATCTCGCCCGAGAACACGCAATCGCTCCTGAACTTATAATAATATCTTTCAAGATTACTAATAAGAATTGAATTGTACGTCAGACAAATCGCACCTATACCAAGCGAAGTCCCGCTATAAAGAAAATTTGACTTATCAAAATAAAAAGTGATATTATAATATGAATGTTTTCCGGCATATTTATTTTTAACGATATTTACCACTTTGTTTAAATGCTCAAGAATCTTTGTATCGTTTATATCAACATAATTTTTGAATTCTATTTTATCCGTTGTTTCAGATTTATCCCTGAATGACGAGCTAATGTTTAATCTATGAACGTGCCCTATATTCTTCACACCATCAGCGGACTCTTCGTCACATTTTTCAATTAAAACGATTGCAACATTATTTGGTGAAAGAGTTTTATTTGTGTCGTTTTCATACGACTTCAGATTTTTGTTTTGATTTTCTAATGCATTTGTTAAAACGATTTGTATATCGAATAATTCACCCGGGCTTACGGGTGTAAACCTATTTGAGTTCAACTGATTGGAAATACTAATAATATTCTCAATATCTTCGGGAGCAAAACACGATAAATCTGCATGCCGAATCATAGCATATAATTCAGGTGCTAATTCGGTGTAATAAGAAATTAGTTTATCCTGTTCGGGAAAACTGAGAAGTGAATTTATGAACTTTGTTAAAGCAGTAAGTTTAAGTCCGTATGAATAAGGACTTTTTAATATAGTTAATATCCTTTGATAACTTAATTCAATACTTAGTATTTGCATAAGAAAATTATTTTACAATTGAATCTGTGTAAGGGAAATCTAATCTTTAAACTTTACGCTGATGAATGTATGCGAATCTATAAAACCGTCCTTCAGAGAAATTATACCATTTTCATCTGTGATAAAATCCTCGGGATAATCGTCTATTTTCACAGAAGCATTTCTGACTCTTTCCATATTATCACAAATCAGAAACAATTTATAATCATTCGTTGCCTGATTATGCAAAACCCTTACCATCACTATGTTTTCTGCAGTAGCAAAAGTGGTGACGTAATTAAATTTATTCTCAAGAGCAGTATTTTCCGCCGCAAGTTTTGGATGTGTTAAGTTATTTGTGTTATGATATATGCTATGTAAAACATAATAACCATCCTTCATCATGCTATTCGAGCTCTCGAAAATATCTTTGAACTCTTCATACCTTTTCCTGAAATCATCGTCGGAGTTTAAACCCCTCTCAATTTCAACAACTAATCTTTCGTCCAGCAAAGATTTATTAATAATATGCAGAAACAATATTTCGTCTGTTATAATAATCATAATTTAATTTTTATTAACCCCCTTATAACTATTATATGGCACAGTTTTGAAATTGTTTAAAAAGTCACTCATTCGTGCTTTAAAATAATTTGATATCGAATTAATCAGCAATACTTCTTCAATGACCTTGCAACACATATTTTGATTATTCAGAGAATCAAATATAAATTCCACTAATTTAGAAATCCAGTTTTTATCATGGGCTATAGAATTTAGATAATCAATTATAAACTCCTCGTCAACCTGTTTTCTTTTCCAATTAATTTCATTATCCCTGCAGGAATATATATAAATAGTTTTATTATGAATAATATACTTATAAATATCTTTGTGCCTGTTTAAATGAAGTTTAACTGCTTTTTTCACACTAAAATAATTCTCACCAAAATCTTTTCTGATTTCTGTAATGTGCTGGGTTGTCCTCGATACAATCATCGAATAAGTTTTAGACAATATTTCATCATCTTTCAATTTTTCATAACCCGCAAAATGATGTTCTATATAGATATACTTGCAGTCAACCTCTCTGAAAATATCTCCGATAGAATCATAAGCAATATCATCAACAGCCATTCCTGTTTTCTCCAAAAGAAATTCTTTAAATCTTGATTTTATCAATGTTTCTCTTGAAATACGATGGCAGATATCGATAAAATCGTTTATGTATATCGAAGAGTTTCCGTCTTCAATAATTGATGAAATGATATTAATCAGGGGAATATTTTTGTTTTTAACCATCGCGTTGTAAATATAATAATTATCTGCAATTTCAAACAGATAAAAAATATATATAATTGTCAGAAATAAAGAATTAACATTCCCTTAATTCAAAGAAATTCTATTTCAAAATACAAAAACCCGAAGTTCATACTTCGGGTTTTTCAATACGATAGAATCACTTTGTAATATCCCTGATAGAGTTTGCTATCGGAATTTCTGATTAGCGGCTCCCGTCACTTAATCAACATCATTTGTTTTGTCTGGCTGAAATTGCCCGACTTCATTCTGTAGAAATAGAATCCGCTTGAATATCCTGCTCCATTCCATTCAGTTTTATAACTACCGGGTTGGAGTTTTTCATTTACAAGAACTTCAAGTTCTTTTCCTAATATATCAAACACAGAAATATTTACGTCAGCAGTTTGAACAACATCAAATTCTATGGAAGTTGATGGATTAAAGGGATTGGGATAGTTTTGCGATAATGAATACTTTGTTGGAATTTCCGTAGATATGTTCTGAACATTTATAATTTCAGAAAGGGAGCGCCGCCATACACCGCGCCAGCTGCAACCCGAAAAAATGTAATTATTTGCGATTAACAAAGACGCAATCCTCATATCTTCATTATAGAATCCCTGATTTATTGGAATAAAGGCGGAACCTGAATTCGTCGATAGGTAAACACCTCCGGTTCCAAAAGTTGGATAATCTGAGGCACTGGAGCCTGAGAATAAATTATTCCCGCTTACAGCAAGAGCTTCAATCCATTCATTCCCTATACCCAGTGAAGACCAGCTTGTTCCACTGTTATTATAGACATAAACTCCCCCTGTACCATTATTAGTACCTATGTAATCAATACCAGCATATACAGTGTTTCCAACTGCCGCAAGAGCATTAACATCAGAATTATATAAGCCGATAAAATTCCAAGTGGCGCCGTTATTCCCGGAAGCATATACTCCTCCCCCATAAGTGCCTCCCCACACATCACAACCCGCATAAATACTTGAACCCACGACTAAAAGAGAATGTACGTACTGATCTGCCAGACCAAGAAATGTCCAGTTTGCACCATTATTTGAAGTATGATAAACACCAAGTTCTGTTCCTGCATAAATATTAGTTCCGCTGGCAGTGAGGGCATCAACATCAAGATTATTCAAAGCAGTTTGAGTCCAGTTAGTGCCGTTGTTAGTGGAGATATAAACACCAACAGGATTATTTAAATCAACAATACTCGCAAAAATATTAGTACCGGATACAGCAAGAGATCTTACCTCTTTCGTATTAAGCCCTATTAAACTCCAGTTCGTACCATTATTAGTAGAGCGCCAGATACCTCCGAAAGTACCTGCAAAGATATTATTTCCAATATTCGCAAGAGAATAAACGTTCTGATAATTGCCAATCCCCCCTGTCAACTGAAACCACTGTGCTTCACAATTTTGAATTAAGAACGCTGAATTTATAATCAGAACAATTACTAATATTTTAATTAGCTTTTTCATGATGATATTAATCTATTTTAGAAGTGTTAGTTTTTTTGTTGCGGTGAAATTTCCCGCAATTAATTTATAGAAATATATTCCGCTCGATATATTACTTCCTTCGAATGTAGCCTCATACGTTCCCGGCATCAATGATTCATTCACAAGCGTTTGAACTTCGTGACCCATCACGTCATAAACAACTATCTTTACATCTCCAATCCGAGCAACATCAAACTTTATCTTTGTTGAGGGATTAAACGGATTGGGGTAGTTTTGCTTTAATGAAAATCCCTCGGGTATTTCAGAGCTGATATTAGTTATACCGATTACTTCGCTGAGAGGTCTCTTCCAGATAGAAACCGGCTGGGCAAAGTAATTGGAATTTGCGGCGTAAACGTAATTATTATAAACTATTGTTGAAGAAATTGATGATAAACCGAGTCCCTGATATTTATCAACAAAATTTATTCCGCCGTCTGAAGATACAAAGTATCCTGTATCAACGCCTGCAAAGACATACTGTCCGAACTGGTCTAAGCTATTAACTCTTTTTGTAGTATTTAATGTTTTTGTCCATGTCTGACCATAATTAGTTGAACGGTAAACCCCATTTGAATAAGTGCCCACAAGAATAACCGATTCAGTAACAGAAAGTGAACCCAGATTATCAGTCATAAAAACAGGAGTCCAGTTCACGCCGTTATTTGTAGTCATGTGAAGCCCCTGAGATCCTGCGTATATCCTGCTGCCTGTCATACCAACGTAGTAAATCCCGTATGCGAGTGAACCTTTAATATTATTCCAGCTTGAACCCTGATCAGTAGAAAGAAAAAGTCCGTTCTCTACAAAAGCACAGGCGAGTATTCTTTGATTATCAGCAGCCAAATCAGAAATGTTTTTATTGTTTAAACCGACTATGCTGAAATTAAGCCCATTGTTAGACGATTTATAGACACCCCCGGGAGTTCCCATACCGCCAGCCCAGACACCGCAGTATATGTTCGACCCTGAGGATGCTATTGACCAGACGTAAGAAAGTTGAGGCATAACAGAAGTCCAATTGATTCCAAAATCTGTTGAACGGAACAATGTTGCAGTTCCACCTGCATAAAGATTTGAATTGAATACAGTGAGTTTCATTATATCTCCGCCGGCACTCCCCCCAAGCGGAACCCACTGAGCATTTAAACTTAATGGCAATATCACCAATAAAGTTAATAAATAGATTTTAAGCTGTTTCATGATTTTATAATTATTATTTTAATATTTACTTTTTCAGTATCATTATCTTTTTCTGCATAAAGTTTTTTGTTTGCAATGTGTAGAAATAAACGCCGCTTGTCATTTGAATCCCATTAAGTGATACTTCGTATGTTTGAGAACCGTCAGATTTAGAAGTAATCCAGCTGGAATTAGCATTTATGAAAAAGGCCGCTTTGCCGTGATGCGTTGAGGAAGAAGAATTAGTATGTAATACCTTATTCAAAGGAATAACAAATAACAGTTCAGAAAAACCAAATAGTTTTTCAAGGGAAATATAATTTAGTTTATTACCGTGATAATCACGGCAATATGTTCACTTTCACGAATTTGTCCTTATTAGAACAAACTGTAAAACTAAAATACTCAAGATAGTAATACAAATCTCTTTATTTCTTCAACCATTAACAATGTACTTATAAATGCTTAACAAGCTGAAGACTGATGTTAATTACGATTCACAATTTATTATACTTTTGATTGATGTTTTTGTTTCCGGCACAGAATATGAGGTGTGGATAGATTATAAACTGAGAATGCTGTTCACTGAGAAGAGCAAGAGCTGCTTTAAGTAGCAGCACGTTAGAATATATTCAATCACAATAATTTATAACCTGCAATATTTTTGAAACAAGAATCTATGAGCTAAGCAAATTTTCCGAATTATGCATCTTACCCCTTGAAAGAGAAGCAAAAATTCCAAGGAAGCAAAGAAAAGCGAAAAGAGCGAAAGCTATTTTTACAGACAGAATAAGTTCGGGATGGTTACCGGGATTAATTTCAGCAGTGCCCATGAATACAGATAATATCACTATTACTATTGCCATGCTCAGCATTTGCCCTGTATTCCGCATCAGTGCAAGTATTGTAGATGCGGTTCCATAATCTTTTTTCTCGACTGAGCTCATTATAGCATTTGAATTCGGTGATGAGAAAAGCGCAAAACCGATACCAAGCACTGCAAGGTTTAATAATATGTATAACAATGCTGTTTCAGCAGTTAGAAAACAAAGCATTACAAGACATGCAGAAATTAAAAACATGCCTGCGGATGACACATATCGTGGCTCAATTTTGTCGGATATTCTTCCTGCTAAAGGTGAAAATAAAGCCATTAACACCGGCTGTGCTATCAGTACTGTACCTGCCTGACGCGGAGACATAAATTTTACATTCTGAAGATACAAGCTCATTAAGAAACTGATTCCTGCCGTGGCACTGTAATTTATTAGTGCTGCGATGTTCGAGAATGTGAACACTTTGTTTTTTCGAAAAATATCGAGCTTCAGAACGGGAAATTCTGTCCTCTCGGAAAAGACCCTGTAATAATAAAACATTCCTGCACCAAATGCGACAGCGATAAATCCTGATACATTAGGCAGGAAAGAAATACCAAGCATCAGAGATGTAATTGCCGTAACGAATATAGCCGAACCGCGAAGGTCAAATTTCTGCCCCTCTGCGACCTTCCATTCGTGGGTGATAAAAAAGAGCATCAGGAAGTAAACAATGGTTGAAACGGCAGAGCTAAAAAAGAATATATAGCGCCAGCCGAATTGCTGAGTAATTATTCCGCCGAGAAATGGTCCCGCTGAAAGCCCCGTATACACTGAAGCTATCAGAATTCCGAGCACTTTTCCTCTTTTATTTGCAGGAAAAGCAGAAACAATAATGGCGAATGAGTTTACAAATATTAAAGAAAGCCCTATACCCTGAACTGCCCTTGAAACAAGCAGCATGACAGCAGAGTTAGACAATCCTGAAATAAGGCAGGTCGCAGCAAAAAGCAAAACACCCGATTTGAAAAATTTTGTCCTGCCGTGAATATCAGAAAGTTTTCCGACGGGAATAAGGAAAGCAACGCTTGTAAGAATGTATGCAGTAGCTATCCATCCAAGAAGAACGGCGCTTGACGAGAACTCAGAGGATATTGAGGGCAGTGCAACGTTAATTGCAGAGCCCATAAATGCCGTTGTAAATGATGCGACAACCGAAATTGCAAGAATTATGTACGGAGAGTTCTTTAGTTTATTCAACTTTTAGAACTTGTATATTATTCCTGCGCGTGTTGTAAGATACATGCCTGTGCTTATTCCTGCAACATTTACCGGTGCAAGAGTATCTTTGGTTATTGTATAATCTTTTACAAAATCTGATTTAATAAAATTATATTTCACGACAACATCAACAGACAGTCTTGGAGTTACTTCAAAAAAAGTACCGACACCGAGAGCAAGTCCGAAGCCGGTCTGAGATTCTTTCGAGGCTGACATCGTTGTAATTTGCGAGCCTGTTATGATTATACTGCCGCCAAGTCTTTTATCAAAGTTAGTTATATAAGCACCAAGCTCAGCTGTGCCGTATGGAACTATAGTTTGCGTAATCTTATCAAATTTATACCTGATACCAGCAGTGATTGGAATAATTGAAGATGTCCAGACATCATTCATGGTTGTGGTCGGACTTAACTGTGCCAGATCATCGTTAAGATTTTCATTCCTGAACGTGAATTTGCTGTAACCTGTTGTGAGAAGCAGTTCAATCTCAGGGGTTAAGACGTAACCTACGTTTAGCTCACCTGAGAAATCAGGTTTATACACATTTGCGAGCTCTGTTACAGGAATGCTGTATCCTGCATTGATACCCACGCTTACTTTATACTTATACTGTGCGTATCCTGATGTGACGAATGCTGCAAGAATAGCGATTACTAAAAATGTTTTTTTCATTCTATATATTTTATTTCTTCAATTAAGTTTGAAGATAAAATAAACTATAATATTTTATTTTTGAAGTCCAAATAGTAAAGATTGTCCGAATTCTTTCCATTCAAAAATCAAGTTTAAGCTTTGCGAAGAAATTAATTCCCGGTTCGATGACTATAAGACCCCTGTTTGACGACAAATGATTCCTGTATTCTTTATCGAATATGTTCTCAACTCCCGCAAAAAGCTGAAGTCCGTAATAGCTTATCTTTATTGGTGAAGAACTTACACCGATGTTGAACACGCCGTAACCGGGTGTGTTCGTCTCGCTCGCAGCAGTGTATTCCTGCTTATCATAAAGGATTGTATTAATATCAAAATTAACATAGTTCTTAATCGAGAATTTTATTCCTGCCTTGCAGTTTAATGGAGGAATAAGCGGCAGGTTGGTATTGTTTTCCGTATCCTCGCCTCTTACGTAAGCAAGGTTTCCGTATGCAACAAACGACCTGTAAAAATTATACATAACTTCAAATTCGTATCCGTAAAGTCTTGCCTTGCCGATGTTGGTTTTTATAAATGCAGGTCTGTTGTCGTATGTGCCCGGTACTTCTGCGACAAGGTCCTCGAAAGAATTAAAGAATACATTTCCTGAAAATGTCACCTTGTTCCTCCACACTCTGAAACCAAGGTCAACTAAATATCCTTTTTCGGGAGCAAGGTCAGGGTTACCGACTCTTATAGTACTGCCAAGGTCTATATACTGATACCTTTCTTCAAGCGATGGTGAACGGAATGAACGGGAAAGATTCAGTGTTATATCGTAGTTTTTTGTGATTGAATATATCGCACCTGCATTGGCGCTCCATGATACATCGTAAACTTCCTTTGAATTCCAGATAACTTTCTGTCCTGCCGGAGAATAATTAATAACTCCATTGGTTATATCATAAACAGGCTGAAGTGCAGATGAGTTTGTAACTTTTATCTGGTCAACACGACCGCCTATACTTATTTTTAGCTTATCGTTTAAGGCTTTAATCTCATCCTGTACATAAGCACCCAAACTTCTGTAATCAGCATCAGGTATTGGCTTTTCGCCGATTGTCTTCAGAATAGTGCTTGTTAAGTTGCCGGATGTAGTATCGTAATTCTCAATTCTTTGGTTTCGCTCCCGTCTTGAATCCAGCGCTCTCATCCATAAATCAATACCGGTAATAAGGTAGTTATATTTTCCTATCTGCCAGTCTGCTTTAAACTGTACACCGTTTGTGTAATGCCTTGCGTTAGGTGTAATGCTTAACACATAAACTTTTTGTCTTGTTTTTCCCGACGGAGTTTTTATAGTCTGCATCTGATTCGGAATATTTTCGACATCTCTTAAAATTGACTGATAAAAATACTTCACGGATAATTCTTTAAGCGGTTTTATTAAATTCTTTATTTTATATTCGCCCGAAAGCAAATCCCTGTCTTCCCTTGGATAAGTTACAACGGCGTTCACGGGAAAAAGAGTCCCGCCGCCCGGAAGCCCGACATCAACTGCTCTGTATCGCTGATACGAGAACCTGAACTCATGATTTTTTACGGGTTTTAGACCGAGATTCAAACTAACATTATTATCTTTAAACTGTGAATTCGGCAGTTCACCTTTAGGAGTCATAGTGTTTCCCGCATTCCTGATGCTTCCGCTTAGTTTTGCAAAAAACTTATCGTTCGATGCAAAGACGGAAAGCCACGAATTCGGGCTCTTGTTTACTGAATTATAACCGCCCATCAATGATGCCCCAAAAATAAAATTATTGCTGAAGTCACCATGCTTCGTGAACACGTTCACGACACCTCCCAGTGCTCCAGTACCGTAAAGGGAAGAGACTCCTCCTTTTATAACTTCTATCCTTTCAACGTCATTCAAGTCAACGAGCGAAAGTCTTGCGGCAAGGTCGTTAGCAGTCTCAACCCTGTTGCCGTCAATGTTCATAACAACATTTGCCTTGCTCAGACCGCGAATGCTCACGTCTGTTGCCCATGTACCGTCTTTAGTAACTGAAATACCCGGTTTATATTCAAGCGCATCACCAATCGTCTGATACTGTCTTTTTAAAATTTCATCTTCCGTAACAACTTCCATAGGAAGCGGTACATCTTTCAGAATCGTTTGATACCTGACAGAAGAAACATTTATTTCTCCTGTTGTAATTTCGCTCACGGAAAGTTTTATATCCAGAGATGCGGTCTGACCTTTTTTAACATCAAACTTTACTATTCCTGACTTATAACCTTCGTGATAATAATTTAATGAATAGTTTCCTTCGGGAAGGTTGTAAAATGCAAAACTTCCTCTTGCGTCTGATACAGTTTTTAACTGCTCGTCCTGAATTATATTATTTTCATTTACATCAACAGGAGATAGTGTAAGACCCGCACCCTGAACATACATTCCTGATTCTGAATCTGTTACAACACCTTTAACCGAAATAGTCTGAGAATATAAATTAAACGATACAAAAAGAACAAGTATTGTTGTAATTATGGGTTTCATAGCTTTCATTAATTAGTCAAGTATACAAAATAATGCATTTAAAATTGAACTTCAATCCAAAACATAATCATTTTCTTTTCCCTTTAAATCTCATTTAACATATTATATTTTTACTTAATGAGAAAATACTTTGCATTAATAATAAATCTGTGCCTCATACATTTCCTGCTGGGACTTGATATAAACATAGTCAGCGTTTCGCTTCCTTATATTTCATCGCATTTCAACGTTGAAGTAAATGTTGTCTCCCGAGTGGTCTGGGTGTATTTTCTTGTTTTAACCTGTTTCCTTCTTGCTTTCGGTAGGCTCGGTGACATCAAGGGTTTCAAGAAGATTTACATCGCGGGTATTTTCATATTTCTCAGCGGCAGTCTGCTTTGTTATTTTGCAAACAACTTTAACCTGCTCGTTGTTTTCAGGATATATCAGGCATTCGGAAGTGCAATTCTCTTCGCATTGACACCCGCAATAATCGCATCAGGCATTCCCGAAAAAATGCGGGGAAGAGTTTACGGTATTAACTATTCATTCACTGCACTCGGCGGGATTATAGGCAGGGCTGCAAGCGGTTTCCTGATAGAAGGTCTTGGCTGGAATTCAATATTTTTAATCAACATACCAATTGGCATAATAGCACTTATAATAACGTTAAAATATCTTGAAAACTACCATAACGCAAATGCTAAATCTAAGTTTGACGTTACGGGAACAGTACTTATTTTTCTCGGTCTTTTCCTTTTGCTTTACGGCATCAATACTGGTGATTATTTCGGCTGGACTTCATTAACAACTTTATCTTTGTTCTTATCGTCCGTTTTATTTGTTGCTGCATTTATTATGAGGCAGTATAAAATTAGCTATCCGCTTTTAAACCTGAGAATATTGAAAGATAAAAATATTTCGTATTCAGTTTTGTCATTTGTTTTCGTTTATATCATAACCAACGGAATGATTTATATCACTCCTTTTCTTCTGCTCTGGATAAAAGGTCTGGCGAAGCAGGAAACGGGCTTGCTGATGGCTGTTCCTTCTTTGTTCCAGTTCTTTTCGGGTTATCTTTCGGGATACCTGTCGGATAAAATTAATTCGGGAATTGTAAGAATTACAGGGATTGTTTCTATAGCCGTTTCTGTTCTTTTGTATATTTTAATTTCTCCTGATACTGATATATATATAATTATTTTGATTCTTTCTTTCTATGGGTTTGCAATAGGATTTTTCATTCCTTCGAATACAAACAAGATTATGACATCAGCTCCTGCCGAACAAAAAGGAATTATATCAAGCTTCATGACGACTTCAATCAGGCTTGGCTCAGCACTCGGTGTTGTGATTTTCGGAGCAGTCTTTTCGTACTTTGTCCCTGTTAAAAATCCTGTTCAGAACGGAGTTGAACCTGCTGTTTTATTATCAGGTTTTAAAGCTGCGTTTATATTTGGATTTGCAGCTGCACTGATAGGATTGTACTTTGTGGTAAGAAGCAGAAACGGAAATTCCGGGAATGGGAAGACCATTTCCAAAGACATGATGGGATAACACATTTCAAAAAAGCTAAAAACATTATACAAAAAGAAATAATAACAAAGAAAAGATTTTACCACAGGTACACAGAGGTACACAGAGGTACACAGAGGTAATCACAGAGCAAACCTGCCTGCAGCAGGTCTACCTGAGTAGACAGGCAGGCAGAGATTATATAAGAATAAATATTAGGCTTAAAAGATTTTACCGCAGGGGTCGCAGAGAAAAAAATATATTATAGTTTGAAAAAGATTTTTTTACCGCAAGGGTCGCAAAGAAGGCAAAGGTCGCAAAGAGAACAGAATGTCGTTAAGATATATTAGATAATTTCGCGTCAAATAAAAATTGTCTCCTTCAATATTTCATCCTTAAGTTCGGGACGAATATCCGATTTTATAACAACATCTGCATTTTCTCCAACTAAATTTTTAATGTAATTTTCAATCTGCATAAGTTGTATAAGACCAATATTTTTGCTGAATTCTACGAGTATATCTATATCACTGCTTTCAGTCTGCTCGTTCCTTGAGTAAGACCCGAAAATCCCAATTTCATTGATGTTGCAGTTTTCCATTAAATCAGTTTTAGCAGATTTCAGGTTTTCAATTATTTCTTCTTTGCTTTTCATAATTCAAATTATGCATTTCAAAATAATAAAACTATGATAATTATAGAAATAACAATTACACACTACCTCACACCATGCATCATCTTAAGCATTGGTTTAATAAGTACAAATAGTATTATGGAACTAATACCCGCCAGACCGACAAATATATACAAAAAATCAACTGTGGTATTTATAGGAAATAAACCGATTAATACGGGCTTGTGATTCTCTGTCGGAAAGAAAGCACTCAGCACACCCGAAAGCTTGAATGAAGTTCCGAGTGATAAAAACCAAACTGCCATAAGAACCGAACCAAACCTTATAGGTGCAAGCTTTACAATCATGGAAAGTCCTATCGGAGATAATGAAAGCTCTCCTATTGTCAGCACAAAATACATTACTATCAACCATAGCAAACTTACTTTCACACCTGGCGCCAGAACACTTACCGATACTGCAAGTATCAGATAGGAAAGTGCCATCAGCAGCAATCCGAGAGCAAGTTTAAAAGGTATGCTCGGCTCTTTGTTTGACTTTGAAAGGAACGTCCATGCAATTGCCATGAGCGGTGCAAACAACACAATGAATAACGGTCCGAACGCCTGCAAGACAGAGGGAGGAAGTGTCCAAATGAAGAATGTACGGTCAACCTGATTATCGGCAAAGTAAGTAAGCGATGAACCTATCTGTCCGAATGCAATCCAGAATATCATTGTGAACACGATAAGAATAAACATTGCGAGTATCTTCTGCTTCTCTATCTTAGTTAAACTCCTGTCCATTATTATTGAAAGAGGAGCAGTAAAGAATGTGGAATATATAAATGAACCAATTGTATCATAGTCGAGTACAAACTTAAACGCGACGAACAGGGCTGCAAAAACAATTGCGTTCACAAGCATTTGTTTCCTGCTTACACCTGTTTTATCTGTCTTTTCGGACTTTAGTTTTGCAGGAGGTATATCCCCTACCGGTGTTCCGTCAGGTTTAACTACATATTTATTCTTTAAAGGAATAAAAATTACGAGACTTAATATCATCCCGATACCTGCAGCAAAATAACCCCACTTGAAATCTGCTATGTTTCCTGTATTACCAAGGAATCCGCAGATAATCGGAGCCAGCAAACCTCCGAGATTTATGCCCATGTAAAATATTGTGAAAGCACTGTCAATTCTCTTATCGTCTTCGGGATAAAGCTGTCCGACCATTGAAGAAATGTTCGGCTTAAAGAATCCGTTTCCAAGACACAGAAGCACAAGCCCCGCATAGAGCAATCCTGAAGCCATTGATTTATCGGCATACAGCATACCGCTTGTAAAAAGTACAAACTGTCCCAATGCCATCAATGCACCGCCTGTAACAATAGATTTCCTGTTTCCGAAATACCTGTCCGAAACAAATCCGCCGATGAGTGCAGTGATATACACCATACCCGTATAGTTACCGTAAATAAGGTCGGCAAACGTTTTATCAAAGCTCAATGCCTGAATCATGTAAAGATAAAACACTGCCTGCATTCCGTAAAAACTGAAACGCTCCCACATCTCAGTAAAGAACAGCAGGTATAAACCTCCAGGGTGCTTAAGTTTCTGTGTATTGTCCATAAATTATATTATAATTTCGGTTTCTATTTTAAAGCTGCTTTTTCTTTCGCGCTGAGTTCAAGCCCGTGTGCATTCGGTCCCATTTCATTTCGTCTAAGCATGAACGCAAAGAACAAACCAAGGAATCCGAGTATTGAAAATATCCACATCCCCATCCTGTAACCCGTTGGATTGTCCGCACTCGCTCCTGAAAAATCATTTGCCCATCCTATCATGATGTTAAAAAGGAATAATCCAATATTCTGTATCATCGTCATAAGTCCGTAGGCAGTTCCGAGTTTTTCCTCTTTAACTACCAAAGCTACCGAAGGCCACATTACTGCGGGTATTAATGAAAATGCAAATCCCATCATTGCCATCGGAAAAATCAGGTAATATGGAATAATTGAATCTTCAATTCCAAAGAACGGAATGTTTAAATGAATGCCGCCCTGAAGTCCTACTATAGAAGCAAGGTCGACCTTGTATGCCATAATCAGATAAACGGGTATTATAGCAAGTGAACCAAGCATCATAAGCAAAGACCTCTTTCCTATTTTGTCCGAGAGCAGTCCGAACAACGGTGTAAATATCATCGCTGCAAGTGTAAGAATGCTTGAAAGATTACCGCCGACTTCACGAGAGGTACCGTGCGCTTCCTGGAAAAACTTAATTGCAAATGTCTGAAACGGAAACATTGCAGAATAGAAAGTTACGCATAGTGCCGTAATGTACCAGAATGAGACACCAAACCTGAAAATTTCTTTAAACTCAATCTTATCCTGTGAACCGTCTTTCGGCATTTCGTATTTCTTCGATGCATATGCATCAAGCACATAATAAAATATTATACAAATAACTGCAAACACTCCTGCAGCAACAGTAATTATCAGGGGTTTTTGCCAGTCATCAAAAAGTGATTTAGCAATAGTAGGTGAGTTTAAAGCAAGGAACGAACCCAGTCTTGCTACGGTCAGGTTGATACCAAATGCAAAAGAAAGTTCTTTCCCTTTAAACCATCTTGCAACAATAGTCGTTATAGCAACTATCATCGATTCCGCACCAAGCCCGAAAATCAGTCTTCCAGCTGCCATTGTAACAAGATCGCCCTTCAGCGCTGTTACAACAGCACCTAACATTATGAGAATAGTGAAAATAAAAACGGATTTTCTTGTGCCTATTCGGTCAATTATCAGACCACCAATCAGAACCATTATAATATTTGGGAAACTGTATATGGCATTAAGCAGTCCAATATTCGAATCCGAAAATCCAAGCTGCTCTTTAAGCAGGTCGGCAAGCGGACTTATGCTGTCATAGATGTAGTAATTTCCGAACATGGCAAGACTGATTAAAATCAGTGCAAGCCAGCGTATGAATGCGGATGGCTGTTTTTTCAATTCTGTACTGACTGTCATGAGATTTTGTAAATTTTAAAAAATCAATTCTGTAAAAGTAAATATTTTTATCAGAATAGGAAATGTTAAATGAAATAAAAATAAATCCGATATGGAATTGGCATTGTACGAAAATATGTGGATAAATCAATTAGAAAATCAGGTAATTACTATAATATTGAATTTTATATATATTAAGCATATTTTTTAAAATTATGGATAAAGACTACCTTAAAGAGAATTACGACGATCTAATAGCTGACATTCAGAAAGTATGTTATGAATACGGAAGAAATTTTAGCGATATCACGCTCGTTGCAGTCAGCAAAACATTTCCGGAATCTGACATTGATTTTATAAACAGCCTTGGGCATCTCGATTTCGGAGAAAACAAAGTTCAGGAATTAAAATCAAAATACGATAATTTAAAAGATAATAACATCAAGTGGCATCTTGTCGGGCATTTACAGTCTAATAAGGTAAAGTATATTGCGGATTTTGTACACCTGATACATTCGGTTGACAGCTTTAAACTTGCTCAGGTTATAGATGAACAAGCAAAAAGACACAACAGGGTTATTGATATTCTGATACAGGTCAATACAAGCGATGAAGACCAGAAATCAGGCATCGAGCCCTATGACGCCAAAAATCTCTGCGATGATATAAACAAACTCGAAAACGTCAGGCTTAGAGGTCTGATGACGATTGGAATGTTCACTGATAATGAAAAAATAATAAGAGAGAATTTCAGCCTGCTGAGAAATCTTTACATGGACCTCAGGGTTACGTTCGGTACTTTTGAATACCTTTCGATGGGAATGACTTCAGATTACAGAATAGCAATAGAAGAAGGCGCAAACATGCTGAGAATCGGAAGTGCAATTTTTGGCAGCAGGAATTATCTGAATTAAAAACTAAACAAATACTATCATGATTATTTCTTCAAAAGATATAAAGAAAAGAGACTTTAAAAAGTCGCTCCGGGGTTACGATACGGATGAGGTGGATGCATTTCTTGAAACTGTAAGCAATCATTATGAGAAACTAATCGTTGAGAACAGAAATCAGGCGGACAAAATTAAGTCGCTTCTTCAGGATATTGATATCTACAAAGAAAACGAACTTAACCTCCAGAGGGCTATCATTAAGTCACAGGACCTGGGCGAACAGATAGTTGAAAATGCAAAGAGAAAATCAGAACTCATAGTCCGCGAGGCTGAACTCAACGCACGAAACGTAAAACACAACCTTGAAGACGAGATTCTCGCAAGAAAACATGAGCTTGAAAACATAAAACAGAAAAACGAAAAAACTTTTGATGACCTGAGAAACTTCCTGACAGACAAGCTTAACGAACTGGATGAATTCTTTAAGAACAGGAAAATTATTACAATGGACCTTTCTTCCGTAACGACCCTGAACTTTAATTCAGACGACGCAGACCTTGACATCAACAATGACATTAAACCACTCAAAAAAATCACACTGTCATCGCATAAGAACGATAGACCGGGAACATTCGACGACAGTTTTGAGATAAAGAAGTAGAAAATGAATAATAAACACGAAAACGCATACAACTTCATAAAGGAAATCAACGACAATCAACACGAGATTGGAATAATTCTCGGTACCGGGCTTGGCGGACTTGTGAAGTTTATCGATATAGAGCAAACGTTAGATTACAGGGATATCCCGGGTTTCCCGGTTTCAACCGTTGAATCACACTCGGGTAAACTGATTCTCGGAAAGCTGTCTGGTAAAAATATAATTGCTATGTCAGGCAGATTTCATTTTTATGAAGGCTACAATCACGACCTCATAACATTTCCGGTTTATGTTTTTAAGCAGGCTGGAGTAAAAACAATTATCATTTCCAATGCATGCGGGGCTGTAAGCAACAAGCTCAATAAAGCCGATCTTATGATAATGACTTCTCATATAAACATGCAATTTGCATCACCGATTAACGGTAATATAAGAAACGACGGTCAGGCGAGTTTTCTTTACGATAAGGAGCTTATTGAACTTGCTGAGCGCACAGCAATAAAAAATAATATAAGCATCAAAAAAGGGAGTTATGTGTCTGTTCAGGGACCTAACCTTGAGACACGGGCTGAATACAGGCTTATGCAGAAAATTGGAGCTGATACAGTCGGCATGTCCACTATTCCCGAAGCAATAGTTGCAAGAGAACTCGGAATGAAAACACTCGGACTCTCCATAATCACAGACCTTGGATTTCCCGATACTTTGAAGGTTGCAAAAATTGAACATATACTCGAATCAGCCGCAATCGCTGAACCTAAACTCGTTAACTTAATTAAAAAATTATTAACTGAATTATAAGAAATATGACTGAACAAAGAAAAAGAATTCTCGAATCCGTAAAGTACATAAAGCAGAATATACCTGCAAAGCTTAAACCTAAAGCCGCTTTAATTATTGATGATAATTATGCACTGCCCTACGGTATAAACGTACTTAAGAAACTGGAATACAGAGATATACCACCCAAATTCGAGAATGTTGAAAAGGAGATCAACGGCAAACTATTGTTTGCCAAAGCAGGGTCCCGCGATATTCTTATCTTTAAAGGCAGATTCTTTTTCTACGAAGGATATTCGATGAGGGATATCGGCCACATTATTTACATTATGAGCTTACTTGGAATAGAAAAAATTCTTTCGATTGATGAAGTAGGCAATCTGAATCCAAGATTTGAGTGCGGCGAGCTGGCTCTGATTTATGACCACATAAACCTGATGGGTGATAATCCTCTTATAGGCGAAAATGACAACGAGCTTGGTATCAGGTTCCCTGACATGAGCAACGCTTATGACAGCAAGCTGTTTGAAAGGATTTACAAGATA
The DNA here is from genome assembly GCA_041859005.1 of Ignavibacteria bacterium. Taxonomy (GTDB): domain Bacteria; phylum Bacteroidota; class Ignavibacteria; order Tepidaquicellales; family Tepidaquicellaceae; genus CAIKZJ01. Next base: position 14,295 of record JBHELA010000252.1, on the reverse strand, counting down.
TTCCAGGAAAATAAGGTAAAGATTAACGAATCGGTTTATCTAAGTATTATCGGACCTCAGACAGAGACGGAAGCTGAGACCAGATTCTATCGTGATATAGGCTCAGATGTTCTCGGTTATGCTCTTGCTCCCGAAAATATTACAGCAGTACATGCAGGAATTAAGTTTGCAGCAATTGGTCTTATTACAAGAGACCTTATAGCAGACAGAATGCTCGAAGACAAGCGCACTGCAGATGAGAAGAGAAAGGAAGAGCAGAATAACAGAAGATATGCTCACACCGAGCTTAACAAGATTCTTGTTAAATTAATAAAAACTCTTTAAACGCCTGATTTGCTTTTAGTACTATATTCTGTGAAAATATTTACTTCACAGAACTCTGGTTTTTATGAAACAATATCGCGAAATATTTGTTTTATATATTTAACATTAAACAATTTATAATACATTATTTATATGAAAAAACTACGTCTGTTTTTGATTTCTTTGTTCTTAGTAACTGCCTCTTTATTGAGTGCGCAGACATTTGATACTTTAAAAATTGAAGCTGAAAGCTTAGACGCTACTGAAGCATCGTTGTCCGATTATCTTACCGATCATTTTCCTTTAATTACTGATGATATACTAAATAGTATAATTGAAAAAAGGAAAGCTGAATTTGCAGATAAGCCGGACGGACAGGAAAGTGGTTTTTACTACAAAGTAAATTATTATGTACCTCAAAAATATCTTCGCGATACAATGAAGATTCTCTGGGAGCTAAATATTCCCGAGTATCGATCTCATATTTTCCTGATTGATGGAAATGATACTTCTTACGTTGATACGTGGAATAATGTTGTTGGAACTGTGTCTGATAAAACATACACTGGCAGATTTCAGGCGTTTAGAATTAGGAATTATCCTACATACAAAGACCCCGCGAAAGGCAAAGAACATCTTCCTGCTACGCCTCCCGGACCAGGCAATCCGCTCGGGCTTTTCGTTGTTCACTACGACGAGAATTCACTGAGATATTTTCACGGCACGAATAAGAATCATCTCCTTACCGCAGAGACGCGCCATCTTTCACACGGATGCGTCCGGAATGACAATGACAATATTGCAAAGATGAAGGAATTCATTCTGAAACGAGTTATTAAGTCTAAAGACCTTACTTACCTGATTGACAGCAAGAAAAGTACGATTTATGATTTTGAAGAAATTGATAAGTTTCCCGTCAGAATTATTTATAAAACTTATACGATTGACAGAGATGATAAAGGTCTTTTTGTTGAACTTTACAACGATATCTACAACTACTCAAATCCGGGCAACATAAACTCGAAATGGAACGAGGAAGACCTTATTACGTTAACCACAAAGGATAACCTTACAAACGAGTTTAAGGCAAAAGGCAAAGGAGAACTTTCAGATGAAAAGATTTCCAATCTCGTAAATTATGTAATTAGTAATCTTAAAAAATACGAACGTTATTACATTTCCGACCTGAGTTTTTAACGAATAAGATTATTATATTTCATCAATCTGGAGTTTCGAATTGCTCTCTTAGTGTAACGCAAGTCTACGATCCCGGCTTGTTGAAAACCCGCCGTCTGTCGAAGACCCGCCTATCTTTTTGGCGGGGGAAGGGTCGGGACATCCTGATTGCTAACAAACTCATATTTCAACCCGGAAGCTGTATATACTCACCGCATCTTTCATCTTTTCCCCTTTAAATTGAAGTAATTTTTATATTTCTTTGCACTTAAATTCATTATAAATAACAAGATTACAAAGACTTTTATGAAGAGAATATTCACTAAATTGTTTATTGTTTCTGCTTTCCTGTGTTTTTTCATTACATCTGATTCCTACTCCCAGATTTCACTCGAACAAAAGCAGACGAATAAGGATACGGCTTCAGTCGAAAAGCCAAAGCTAAAAGATTTCGGAATCTCAGACTCGAAAACTCCTGCAGAGTGGATTCAGATAGCAAGCGTAATTATTAATGATTTATTCATAAAATCCGTACAGAAAATCGATACAACTAAATGGAATGCTGAGTTTGAAAGCCTTGATAAAGATATTGTTGAAATTACGCAGGAAGTTGTCAGGGTAAAAAATTTAAACATCAGTTTAAAGGAGATAAACGACCTTGAATCAAGGGCGCTCGGACTAAAGAACAAACTTGACTATTACAGCGAAGACATAAAGGAATCATCCATAAACCTTGTCAACCGTTATGCGCTTGCTTCCATGATTAATGAAGATTCCTTCTATAAGGTTATCGGAAAAGATTCATCCCTGAAGGTTATTTTTAATGACGAATTTAAATCACTGAAGGAGGCTGCTGATACGATTAAATCTATGAACCTGAAGCAGATTAAAAATCTTACTGTCAGTGAAAACAGAAGGAATGAACTTGCTATTACTTTAGCTGTTGTTCAGGAGGCATTAAAAAGGAAATCTGTGAGCTGGCATATTCAGATTGTCACGAAGGACCAGCCTGGTTTATGGAATATCTTTGGAACGGAATACCCTGACTTCGGCACTGTTACCTATAGTTCTTTCAATTTTGTTTATAATTCATTTACAATCTATTTCCGGAATGCATGGTCCTCTCAACTTATTGCAAAGCTGCTCTTTATAATAATTTTCGTTGCCGTATTGTACTATGTCGGGAATTTCAGGATAAAGAAAAAACTTGATGGTTATAATGAAATTAACTTTGAATATATAAACGATTTCCCGCGGCTTATTATGTTTCTTGTAATTCTTACGGTGTTTAGGTATATGTTTGATTATCCTCCGATTATTCTTACACAAGGTATCCTGCTGATTACCATGATAATCGTTAGTTATATAATATTTCAAAAATATATCGAACGGAAATACCTCGTCACTTATCTGTTTGTCTTTGCATATTACATTCTGGTTAAAATAAATGATTTTATTCTTGAACCGTCTTTATACGAGAGATTTTTCTATTTTCTCAGCATTGTTCCGGCTGTTCTTCTTATTAAAGCATACAGAGATTTTTCAAGAAAACCTTTTGGGAATATAGCTTTCATAAAAGCCCTGATATTGTTCCTTATCGTGCATTTTCTTTTTGGTTTTATTCTAAACCTTCTGGGCTACATCACTTTGAGCAAATTGATTATATCCGGCGGGGTAAGGTCTTTCTTTATGGGTATTTTCATGACGATAGCCGTTTATTCTGTTCTGGATTTTATTTATTTATTATCTCATTATTATGACGTCCAGAGCACCTCTTTAAAGCTGGATATCAGCAAAATTAAATCAAAACTGACCTGGCTTCTTGTGTTTTTTGCATCGTTATTCTGGTTCATTCTGTACCTAAAGGAAATGAATACTTTCGCTGTTTTCTCTGATTCTCTTATTGCTTTTTTAATAGAACCAAGAACAGTTGGCTCGACTGAATTCAATTTCGGTTCTCTGCTGCTTTTCCCGTTTGTTCTATTCCTGTCTTTCTATGTTTCGGGAATGATAAAACAGATTATTGAAGTAAGCGATATTACTCAGGAAGGAGTAAAACGCAGCAATGCCGGCGGAATTCTACTTATTCTCAGATTGCTTATTGTAGGATTCGGTATCCTTCTTGCAATGGCTGCATCGGGATTGCCGCTTGATAAACTTACAATACTCGTCAGTGCTCTTGGTGTAGGTATAGGTTTCGGACTTCAGAACATAATCAACAATCTTGTTTCCGGTGTTATCATTGCTGTTGAAAGACCGTTCCGTGTCGGTGACCTTGTAAATTTCGGAGGAATTGAGGGAACTGTTAAAATTATAGGTATCAGGTCTTCCGTTATTACTTCAGATGAAGGTTCAGAACTTATTATTCCCAACGGAGACTTGATTTCAAAGAACCTTATAAACTGGACTTCAAACAATAAACTTAGAAAAGACAGGCTAAATGTTGAAATCACTTCCGAAATAAAAGACGATGATTTCTTAAAGATTGTTAATGATGCTATTCACGAATCAGAAGTTAAAGATAATATTACAGGTCTTCAGATAAATATTGTATCCTACATTAAAGGCCAGCAGAAATGGGAGCTGACTTTCTGGGTAAATGATATAAGCAGGCATGCATCTATTAAGAGTTCTTTAATACAGTGCGTTTTTGAAGAATTAAATGATAATGGAATTCAGGTAACAACATTCCAGTAAAATCACATCAGTACAAATGAAACTTTCACTCCTACTTATTTTTCGAGTGTAAATTGTTAGCATAAATAATGGGAAATGCCGTTTTTGGGCAAAAAACAGCATTTTCTTCCATAAGAACATATGTTCTTGGAGCAAAAGCATATGTTCTTGGAGTAAAAGTATATGTTCTTGGAACAAAAGCATATGTTCTTGGAGTAAAAGCATGTGTTCTTGGAGCAAAAGCATATGTTCTTGGAGTAAAAGTATATATTCTTGGAGTAAAAGCATATGTTCTTGGAGTAAGAACATGTGTTTTTGAGACAAAAGCATTACGCAACGGAACAAAAGCATATGCTTTTATTGCAGAAAAATGTAAAAATAGAGAAAATTCGAATAAATCATCGGGAAGAACTTTTTGCATCACTAAAAATTATAGATAAACACTCCCTGTCCGCCAGTAGAAATCCAGAGTTCATTATCCTTGTTCTCCCTTAAGTCAAGTTTCCTTAATGAAGGTATTACGCCGTATCCTTTCAGATATATATGCTCATAAGTTGAGCCGCCGTCCTTCGATAAATATATTTTGTTATACGAATCACCTGATTTCCTTCCGAAAAGCACGACTTGATTTCCTTTGCTGTCAACTGTTGAAACGGATTCAAAATCAGAATGCCGTGTAAAATACTCCCCTCTATCGGTTGATTTGAACAAACCGTAATTTTCGATTGCTGCCCAGAGTACGCCCGTCCCCATTGGGTCTATATCAATCGCTCCCTTGTTTCTGTAGTCAAAATCCGGATTATCAACAATGTAATTTTTAAACGAAAAAGTTTTTCCGTAATCATTGCTGATAAATAAACCTCCTGCTTTAACGCCGTTTTCATTGCCGCCTTCGAGATAAAGATAAACCCTCGACTTATCAACAGGGTCAACTTCCAGATAATCTATCGGACTGAACAATCCGCCCATAATTGAATTCTTGTATATCGTATATGAATTATCCACAAATTCTGATTTTGCAAAACTGACACCGCTGTTTGTACTGTAGTAAACCCCGTACCAGTATGCCTCAGGATTACTTTCATCATAAATTCTTCTTTTGTACTGCCCGCCTCCTATAATTAAAATGATATTATCGTTTATTCCGTCGGTAGTTATTGCTCCGTCTGATATTATGGCATCATGCCCGGGACCAAATTTGGGATACGCAAGCAAACCTTCCGGACTCATTATTTGATATGTATTCGGCTCGCCTCTGTTTTCTGATTTTGCAATAACGGGATAATAAGTGAAAACACTTCCTCCAATTAAATAAATTCTGTTCGGGTTTAAAGGAGACACCAAAACTCTGCATACATTCGGCATGTAAGAATCACCGTTGTTTTCAGGCGGCGGCGGGTCTAACTGGTACTTGCGTGAATAGTCTTTAACCTTTGGCAGTGTTGCATCGTCAGTTTTTCCCATTCCCCAGTCTGAAATCGGAATGTAAATATCACCAGTCGGAGAAAACTCAACGTCATAAACTACAGTCATATCTATTCCTTCGCCGTTAAATCGCCAAGTTATTCCATTGTTTGTTGTAATGAATGGTCCCGCACCACCGCTTGCGTACCATACATTCTGATTTACGGGATTCTGGAATGCAATAATATTTGAGCTATAAATTTTATCCTGTGTGAAAAGTGTATGCTTAGGATTGAATTCCTTTTCAAGTATGTATTCAAATCTTGGGCTCCAGGTCTCTCCATTATCCGAAGTTGACTTTGCCTCAGCATCCATCCTGATTGCATAAAATCTATCTTCAGAATAATTAACAAACTGTAATCCGACTATTTGACTTCCGTATCCTGAGTAAAATCCAAAATTGGCTCCGATGTCCGTTATGTTATTCAGGTCGTTTTCTATCCTGAACAATCTTCCTGTTGATACAAAAGTCATAAGCTTTCCATTCCTGTCCTTCTTCATAAGAATCTGATAAACACCATCTATATGGTCTGTAAATAACTGATATGACCATGTAATTCCGTTGTCCTGTGTCCTCCATAGCCCCTTATCCGTTCCAACCCAAACCTCATCGGGAAAAGCTGGATGAACCTGTATGCAGACAACGTTTCCCGTAATACCGCTGTTGCTGCTAATAAGATTCCATGAATATGCATCTCCGTTTGAATTGCTCATGTAAACATATGGCTTTCCTGTTGAAGGGTCAGCAAGTGTTCCTGCAAAAATTCTGTCTTTTACCGACGGATGCCACCTGAGACAAGGACCGCCAATCTTTACTCTGAAAACATTCCCGCCAAAGTTAACTCCCAAATCTCCCGTTGCAGGTCCCAGCACCTGAGTCCAGGAAACCCCTTCATCTTTGCTCATCCAGACACCACGGCTTCTGTCATCAGGAAGATAATCCATCCCGCAGGCAGCCACTATTTCACTCGAATTGTATGGGTTCACATCTATGCTCTGAATCATCAGCCCGGCAGGGGTTACGGCAAACTCGCCAATAAATTTCCACTCTTCATTTCCTTTCTTCTTATAAACGCCGCCTACATCGGTACGTGCATAAATTGTCGACCCGTCTTTTGAGGGAATCTGGGCAAGTACATATCCGCCTGCTTCAAAATTCAGCCTTCGTATGCTCTGAGCATTGACTGAACTGCTTATTATAAATAAAAGAAATAATAATATTAATTTTTTCATTCGGTCGTTTTCTTTGTTTCTAAAAACAATATTTTTCTAAAATTTTATGAACACTTAATAGTAACAAATTATATCAATAAGGAAATCCTTATTAAGAAATAATATTTATTAAATCTTTATTAACTTTCTAAAAGCTTTCATCCCGCCACTTTTTAATCTTCCAGGGCGAACTCACATCGGGACGGGTGAAATTCATGTCGGCAAAACCGAACAGTCTTACTACATTGCTCGGATTAAAAGTTATCGTAAGATTGAAGCCTCTTTTAACGTTTACGTTCAGACTGTCGCCAAGATATGTAGTAATGTTATTCCATATAATATCAGTCTTCTGTGAATTCTGGAAAAGTCTGCTTGTAGTCCTCATCTCTGTCGGCTTATCCCATGATACGTCAAACCCTGATTCGTAATCCCTGTATATAAAAATAAAATCGTCCGTCAGGAGTCCTGAATAAACGGATGTATCCTTGAATGTATATGCATATTTAAAGTTTGTGTAAACACCGTCAACGGTCATCTGATCAGATATAATATTCGACGACCCCGAATCATCCAGCTTTGGAGCAAATATATTATCGCACGATGCAATTACTGCACACATGAAAACTAAAGCTATAATAATATATTTGTTCATTTTAAGAGATCTGCTGATTAATCCTATAATTTATTAATTGTTTTACTATTGAGTGCCCTTTCCGCTAATATCAGTAGTTCATCCTGAGAATTCTTAAATTGCAAATTCCACTTCTTTTCGTCCTCAATTTCATCCAGAATAATTTGAGCTATCTTATCCTGTTCATCATCAGGCAAAACAGATGTTTTCTTTATAGCTTTTTTTAATAAATCAGTCATAGGTATTTTCTAAAATTTACAATTTAATACAAACATATTCAATGTTGATAGTTGAAAAGAGACCCGATAAATCGAGATGCAAAGAACGCACTGGGAGAACAGTAAGAACAGGAAGAGCAGGGAGAGCAGGGTTCAGGTGACAGGGAATAGGTAACAGGAAATGAGCGGAAAAATTGCCTTCTGCTTTAGCTGACTGATATCAGCAATAGAATGAAAAAGGGCTTTAGCCCAATATTTTAAGGATACAATCTATATGGTTACCATATACAATTCATATGGTTTTTATATGAAGTTCATATGGATTTCATATAGAGCTCATATACACTTCATATAGCTTTCATATGGAGCTCATATTCAGGATTCTTTATACCTGTCTTTTGCTTTATCCGCGCTAATCCGTTAAATCCGTGAAAATCTGTGTTCTATTGTTCTAATCAATTACTAAAATTCGCCCTCAGAACACTCCACGTTGTATCCGCATTGTCGCTTTTTATGTCAATCCACCTGTGTATCGACCAGAGGTTTCTCGAGTCGGCTGAAAGTATCAGCCTTATCTTCCCTTTTAAATTCTTAGCTACGTTTGTTTTCTGATGGTCAACCCTCAGCAGATAGTCCGCATCAAAAAATGCCGTGTCTGCGAATGAATTGAGTGTTGTGTTTGAAAAGAATAAGTTGGATGTTGAGGTTGTATTGGTAAGGCTCATTAAACTTGTGTAATATGTCTTCTCATTCGCAATCTTCCAGAACTGAAATATGGGATACTGTATCTGCGATGCTACATCGGGCACGTAAGTGTAGCGCCTCGGATTGTAGTTCGTGTCAACAAAACACTGCATGTAATTGTTTATATCCTTCTCGATTATTGAATACTGCAGATTTACCATTACAAGGTCGGGTGATGTAGGCGGTATGAAAGTGGTTCTTGATGTTACCGGGGTTTCGGCTTCACGCAGTCCGCATGAATAAACCGAAGCGGCAAAATATAAAACAGTTATTATTATTGAAAACCTCTTCATTTGCTCTTGCAGATAAATATTACACGCTTTGATTCTTCTTTCATAAAGCTGTTTCCGTAATAATCGCCAAATAATTCAACAGGCTCTAAACCCGCGTCCATCAATGCTTTTTCAAGTTCAACTTTTGAGTACAGCTTTAACCTTTCTGTATATTTTTCGCTTCCGATAAAGATATCCTTATACACAAATCCGTTCTCAATGTATCTCTTTTGTATAACTTTTTCGCCGTCGAACTCATCCTCCGAGCTTGCAACGAGAGTTTTTTTCAGGTTATCGGCATTAATAAAATCAAACACAAAGTAACCGCCGCTCTTTAAAGACTTTTCTACGTTACTGAATACTTTGAAGTTTTCCTCATCGGATTCAAAATACCCGAAACTTGTGAATATGTTTATAGCCACATCAAACTGTTTATCAAAAGAGAATTCCTTCATGTCACTGATTAGAAATTCAACCTTAAGCCCTTTTTCCTCTGCTGCGCTTAAACTTTCTTTTGCCTGCGATACAAGATATTCTGAAAGGTCAAAACCTGTGACTGCGTATCCCCTTCTCGCAAGCTCAATAGAATGTCTTCCCGCACCGCAGCAAACATCAAGCACTTTTGCTTCCGAGGGCAGATGAACGTTTCTCTGAAAAAGGTTTATAATATCCCTCGCCTCTTTCTCGTCCCTGTGCCTGTATATTTCAATGTAATATTTATTTGAAAACCACTTTTCGTACCAGTTCTTTTCCTGTGAATCTGATTTCACTAAATTGTCACCCTTCCTTCTATTGCCTTTGCAAGCGTTACCTGGTCAGTGAGTTCTATGTCGGAACCTATCGGTATGCCGCGTGCTATACGGCTTATCTTCATTCCGAGCGGTTTGATTATTTTGCTGAGGTAAAGTATTGTGGTCTCTCCTTCAACCGTGGGGTTCAGTGCAAGTATTATTTCCGAAATGTTGTTTGCAGAATCGTCCTCAAGTCTGTAAAGCAGTTCTTTTATTCTTATGTCATTCGGTCCTACTCCGTCAAGCGGAGATATCCGTCCGTGAAGCACATGATAAAGTCCCTTGTACTCATTCGTCTTTTCAATCGCATAAACATCCTGCGGCTCCTCTACTACACATATTGCCGTCTTTACCCTTTTCTCCGAAGAACATATCTTGCAAACTTCATCCTCCGTTATGTTGCAGCATACAGAGCAGAATTTAATCTTGTCTTTGATTTCAATTAAGGCACCCGCAAGCTTTGTAACTTCTTCACGCGGCTGTTTTATCAAAAACATCGCAAGCCTCTGCGCTGTTTTTCTTCCTATCGAAGGCAGCTTTGTAAGCTCTGTTACAAGAGTTTCAAGTGTATCGGATATGTTAAGCATTTATTATATTCCTAAGTTCAGTCCGGGAATGTTTGGAATCATCCCTGCTGTAGCTTTTGACATTTCATCGTTTGAAAGTTTCTGCGATGATTCGAATGCTTTGTTGCATGCGGCTATCAGCAGATCTTCAAGCATGTCCTTATCTTCTGATTCAAGTACTTCTTTCTCAATTTCAATTTTCTGTATTACGCTTTTTCCGTTTATCGTTACTTTTACCATACCGCCGCCTGATTCTTCAGTCAGTACCTTGTTTTCAAGTTCGGCTTGTATCTGTTCCATTCTATCCTGCATCTTCTTTACCTGTTTAAGCATTCCCTGCATTTGATTCGGTTTCATTAATTTTATCTCCTGTGTTTTATTTGTTATTAATTTAAAAATCTAAATATTTGCTCCAGAGATTAAACAGATTTCCCGTCGCTACAACATCACCGAAACAGTAATCTGCTATCGTCTGGTATTCTTGGTTTTCATAAAGGTCTTTCACCATATCCCCTTTTACACCGTCTGCTTTCGGGCTTGGAATCCCGAGCTGCTTGCAATAGAAATCAAGAGTGAACTTCCTTCTCGCACCCGTCGGAGAGTGTTTGTTGAATGTAAGCTCTTTCATAAGGTCAATATGATATCCCTTTATGTTAAAATCCGTGCCGCTCATTAAATTATACGAAGGCTTTGATTTCATAATAAACGTCCTCAGCATTATGAACGGACAGTCGAACTCACGTCCGTTAAACGTTACGAAAAGATTGTAACCTTCGGTTCTTATCTTTCTCCAGAAAAGGTCAATTATTTCCTTCTCGCTTCCGCATAAATAGGTAAGCTTTTCAAGTTTGCTTTCTGTGTAAGGTTTATCTTCAGATCCTTCTTCATGATTGGCATTATAACTCAGCATTCTTTCTGCTTCAAGTTTTGCCGTTGAGTCCAGAGTTTTTTCCTTAGGTGCATTTACCAGCACGGCACCTTCTTTCTTATTGTAATCAAGCATTCCTATTGCAACTATCCGCGAAGTAAAAGGAGTGAACACAAGACCTTCAATCGCTTTCGCCCTTTCCTCATCATTGTTCGCAAACTTCGTTAAGTATTCTTTCGTTTCTTCATCGTAATGAGTTTCAAAATCATACGGTGCTACTTCAAGGTCAAATACCAAAACCTTTTTCTTCGTTATATCCATGATTATATTTCCAGTAAATTTTTTGCTGAAACCTTTATAGTTTCATAACAATAAAACGGCTCGCCGAATTCAGCGCCTATCTTGAATCCGAAAAACCTCGCCCGTGACTCCAGGTCCTTCCAGAAAAGACTTGTGCTTATGTATGTTTCGGGCTCATCTGCCGATATGCTCTTTGATTTGTAGAATTGTGAGGTATAACATTCTATCGCTTCCATCTTCTGCCTGTATGAATCGCTAATATCCACTATAAATGTAATAGGAAAATCATAAGCATGCCTGTAATAAAAAACCCTTTGCGGTCTGTATGCTTCGAGCTTTCCTGTTTTTATTTTAGTCAGCCCCGAAAGAAATGCGCTCTCTCTGATAAAATTGCTGGCATTGATGTGATCTGAATGTCTGTCAGATGGATACGGTGCGAATATTATAGTCGGTTTTGTTTCACGTATTACTTTTATCAGTTTCTCTCGGTTAACTTTTGTGCTAACAATGTTGCCGTCTTTCATTTTCAGGTTTGTCCTGTAATGTATTCCCATTATCTTCGATGCTGCCTCGGTTTCTTTCTTCCGCGTCTGCAGGTTACCGCGTGTACTCAGCTCTCCCTGCGTAAGGTCAACAACCCCAACCTTCTTGCCCTCTGTTACCAGCTTTATGGCAGTTCCTCCTGCCGTTATTTCAATGTCATCAGGATGACTCGCTACGAACAATGCATCTAATTTCACTTCTTATCCTTTTCCGGTTCTTTTGTTTTAAATTCTTATCCTTAATTTTAAAGTCCTTAATATACTTATTCTTACACTATGTTTAAATTTAAAAAGGCTTTGAACGCATCTTCGACAAAAAATCCCTAAGTTACAAATTCATTTTTAATCCGTGTTTATCCGCCCAATCCGCGAAAATCTGCGTTCTATTTTAGGTTGTCCTCGTTTCCAATCTCCGGCTTAAAACGCTTGTAAATCTTTCCTTACTCCCCGTACCCCACAGTCTGCGCAAGCACAATCTTCTGATTCTCATTCAGGTTCAGTTCTTTGCTCAGCGGCTCCTTATCAACCCATGCCCTTATCACAGTATTCAGTCCTGCCGACGCACAATAAAGATAAACATTCTCTCCTATAAACCCCGCATGCGCTCCCGAATATATTTCCTTATCCGACCCGCTTTTCAATTTTGAATAATCAGAAACATAAACAAGATTCACGGGCGCCGTATAAACAAAATCCTGTTTACCTGCTAAAGTCCGTAAATCTTTGCCCGATACCGGCTCCAGTGAATGCTCTTCCGCTATATACTTGTAAGCGCCTGTTTCAAGTATTACGTAAACATCCATCGCCTGTGTATTGTTTGCAGTCGGAGCAGTTCTTTTTCCGCTTTCTTCTCTGCTAATTCCGAATGCAGCCCATAATAAATTCGACAGCGTCTGGTCGTCAAGCTTTTTCGATGAATAAATTCTTTCCGATTGCCGTTTCTTAAGTGCCTCCATCAGAGGCATTCCCCCGGTTGTTTCTGCTGGCACTAATTTGATTTTCTCAATGGTCGTCCTCGGTGCTTCCGCAGGCTCTTTTCTCTTTATGCTAAACGAAATCACCATCACACCAAGAATCAATGAGGCAAGAAAAATAAGTGTAATTTTCATAATGAGTAGATTTTGTTTGTATAAAATACAGACTTTATTCTTTTTGTAAAATCCAAAAAATAACACCAAGCCCTGCCGGGCAGCAGGGTTGGTGAAGGGTCTAGGGTTTTGATTAGATACTTAAATTTCTTTAAGTATAATCGATTTGCCTTTCGCTGTATGTAATATCATACGAAAGTAAAAGAATTTGGAAAAATATTTAACTATTTTTAGAAAAGATTTCATCAAACTGGAAAAACAGATTAAATACGCCATTTTACGCAGAAATGTGAAGAATGCAAGGATAAGAATTTCTTATGACCTGAGCGTGACAGCTATCGTTCCGCTTAATTACGCAGTTAATAGAATTGATAGCATGATTAATGATAAACAGCGCTGGATAACAAGAACCATTAACCGCCTTAAGCAAAACTCAAAAACAATTGAACTTTCCGAGAATCAAATTTTTCTTCTCGGAGATGTATATGAATTTATACTCGACCCGTCATTAGAAAACAGAGTCCTCACGTTCAGCGGTTCGAAAAAGATTAAATCAGGTCTCAATCTGACTAAAGACAGAGAACTGCTGAAAATTTGGTATAAAGACTTCGCGGGTAAATATATAAAACAAAGAGTTTCGGAAATCGCAGAAAAGAATGATTTCGATTTTAACAGGCTTTTTGTACGAAGCCAGAGAACTAAATGGGGCACTTGCTCATCAGGCAGAAATCTATCTTTTAACTGGCGGTTAGTCCTGTGCCCTAAGTTTGTTATGGATTATTTGATTATACACGAACTCTCTCATTTAAATCAGATGAATCATTCGGCAAGGTTCTGGCAGACTGTCGGAGGACTTATCCCTGATTATGATAATGCACAAAAATGGTTGAAAGAGTATGAAGCGTTTCTTTTTAAGATTTAGTTCTGTTTTGTTGTTCTTGCTGACATCCTGCGGCGACGAAAAGGATGCGCAGATGAAGTCTTCTTTCGACTCTCTGAAAGCAGCTATTGACACGGTTTCTCACGAGGACACACTTTCTTCGCGCTCTGCTTTTGATAAAATTATTCTTGATTATTCGAAGCAGTACAATGCCGTCTCTGACTTTTATTCTTTTAAAAAATCAAACTCTTCTGTTCAGTCCCTTAAATCAAAATATATTTTATTCCCCGTGTTTTCTTATCAGATAGATTTTATAATGCAGGATGCCTCCTCAGATACTGTATTAACTTATTTCACGGATAATTCATCTGCATTTGTTTTGAACGTTGGTGGAGGTATCGACAAAATTAAGAAACTCGATAAAGCTAAGAACGGAATCATTCTGTTTAAAACCAAAGATGCAGAAGTATCTCCGAAATTATATCTTATAAAAAGATACCGCGACTTCCAGCATAAAGAAAGAAAAGTAACCGAGTTTTATTTATCCGGCGATGTCATCGAAGC
>JBHELA010000199.1:0-20409 GCA_041859005.1 Ignavibacteria bacterium | reverse complement strand
TTATAAGTAAATCAATTAACCATTCGGGCATTATGCGTGTAATCTATTTAAAATTTATTGTAAAAGTTACTAAAAATAAGATTAAAATTTAAGATAGAAAAATTTAAAAATCACAAAATCCGCTTCTCACTTTCTCACTTTCTCACTTTCTCACTTTTTTATTATGTCACTTATAACCCTCTCACCTTTAAACTCCTTCCCCTTCTAACTGTTCCTTATCCTCTCATACGTTCTCAAATATTTATTCAGCCTCTCTACATCACTTACCTTCACTTCTTTCAGCCTTCCGATATTCATGTTATCCTCCAGGTCGTACAATTTAACCCTCTTAGAAAGTTCATTCCCTAATACCCCCTCAACATAAACATCGTAATCCATCCCTTCCCATTTAGTCAGACAGTTAACAGCATCCAGTACAACATCAGGAAACCCCTCCTTTTTCAACTCTTCAATAGTTATTTCCGAATCTTCAACAACATCGTGCAACACTCCTGCAATCTGCTCTTCTTTTGTTTTCCCCTTCAGCATTACCCTCAAACAATGGAGAATATAAGGCTCGCCGCTCTTGTCTTTTTGTTCTTTGTGAGCATTCATTGAAATCTCAATTGCTCTCAAAAGCATTTCATTCATATCTTTCATTTTATTATTTTATTCTTTTAAAATTTACTTCTCCGCCCATTCTTTAAAAGGATGCAATGATAAATATGCATTATAATACTTCGAATCCCCCGTCACTTCTTTTCCTGCCCATTCCGGAATTTCAAACTTCTCATCCTCACTATTAAATTCAATCTCGGCAATGACGAGCCCCTGATTATCCCCCTCAAAAACATCCACCTCCCACAATTTATCGGCGTGCATAAACTTGTATCTCTTCTTTTCAACCACCGACCCGCAGAATTTTTGCATCATCTCATTAACATCATTCAAAGGAATTTCATACTCATACTCATCCCTTGAAATACCGTCAGCCTGACCTTTTATCGTTATATAACCTGTTTTACCCGCACACCTGACCCTGATTGTTTTGCACTTTTCAGCAAGAATATAACCCTGCCTGTAAAGAGTGCCTGCGGGCTTCTCCGCACTTTCCCACTTCCCTATCTCCACTAAAAACTTTCTTTCAATCTCTTTTCCCATTTTCTCAATCTTTTAACTTAAATATACAAAATTATCCAATATAAATATTATCATCAAATGATAAATTATACAGCTTAATTAGAGCTTAAAATAAGTATATAGAAAAAAAGACAGTATTTCTTTATATTTAAATATGATAAAAATTATGATGAGAAACCTAACTTCGTATAAAAGACAGATTGAAATTTTAACAATGTTTTATCCTGAACATTTGTTTAAAAATTGCCGGATTGAAGACTTATCAGATAAATACAATGTTTCAGTTCCAACTGTAAACAGAGATTTGCAGGATTTGAGAAGCATGAGCATCCCGATTTATTCTGAATACGGAAAAGGAATAAGAATTGATGGAAATGTCAAATCAGAAGCGGTAGCCGGACTAATTATAAAGTATATTGCATTGTATTACTCAGACGTAACTTTGCAAAATGCTTTATTTAAAGCTGTGGAAAATGACAATCTTACATTTGTCTATATTTTCAGAACATTAAACGAGGCAATAGATAAACAACAAAAGGTGTTAGTAGAATTCAGTAAAAACAGATTAACGAAGATTACTGAAAAATTCTTACCCTGCAAAATATTATTTGACAACAACGATCTGGAATTTATCGGAATATTTAATAATAATGCTGAAGTTATTAAGTTTCGAAATATAAACTCCATAAAACTAATCGATGAATTTGATAAAAACAAATACGACAAGATTGTTGATAATATTGTTAATAATAAAACTGATAATATAACAGTTAAATTGAAGTTACAATTTGAAATTAAAGGATTCATGAACATTTCAAGATACAAAATATCTCAGCTTAATATAATTTCTGTTAACAATAATAAAGTAGATGCTGAATCAAAACAAAATAACCTTGACGATCTTGCCGAGTGGGCAATTAGGCATCATAAAACAATAAAAGTTTTGGAACCTAAAGAGTTGAGAGATAGAGTTCTTGAAATTGCGGAAAGTACAATTGAAAATTACCTTCCTCAATCTGAGATTAAAAAGGATATTTATAAATATGATAGAGAAACTGACCGCCAATTTTTTGAAAAAGACAAAAATGTTGTAAATAAAGGAAAAGAAAAGCCTATAAATCTTGAAGATGAACTTAAAGAATCAGAAATAAGGTTTATGCGGGCTGAAAGGGCTCTTAATGATAAAGTCAAAGAATCAGAACCAAAGTATATGATGGCTGATATGGTTTCCCAAAAATATTTTGAACTTGATTTAAACTTTGAATCTTCATACTCAAGCGATAAAAATATATCGACATTCAAAAAAATATTTAACAAAATTATGGGCTGTTAATATACCAGCAAAAATCATCTCATATCTCTCCTAAAAATTAGATTTTTCCTTTAAATATTAAAAATTATCATATCACTCAAAAATATCATGTTATGATACAATCATTTTGTAATTATTAATTAAATTGTATCAAACAAACAAATATAGGAGATTTAATGTAATGAAACTTGCAGAAGCTCTAATCAAAAGAGGAAACCTTCAGAAAAGAATAGAAGGTTTAAAAGAAAAGTTAATCAGATATTCAAGAGTGCAGGAAGGCGAAAACCCGCCCGAGAATCCTGATGATATTTATAAGGAACTTAAGTTAAACTTAGATGAATTAATCAGTTTTGTTCAAAGAATTAATAAAACAAATTCTAAAATCATGTTTGACGAGAAATACTCCATTGCTGATGTTCTTACATACAGGGATATTCTCTTGCATAACTATAAAATATTATACAAGGTTATAGAATCTGCAACAGATATCGGTGATAGATATTCTAAGAAAGAGATTAAGGTTCTAAGTTCTATAAATGTTAAGGGATATCAAAAAGAAGCCGATAAAATATCTAAGGAATATAGAGAACTCGACATTAAGATTCAGGAAAAGAACTGGCTAATAGATTTGATATAAAATACGTTAGCAGATTTTCGGAAGGCGAATATCCACAAATAGTGACACCGGTATTGTAAACTGCTGAGTCTGAGCAGACAAAAGATTACATTTTAGCTCAAGTATTGTTACAGGAGTAATCAGTACAAATTAATTTAACTACCAGGATGTTGATTCCGAAACTGCTGACGGTTATTTCTTAGTGATTGTTCTATAATTCAAATAACTATAGTACAATTTCCGTACAAAGCATATGATACTGTCAACAAACAACGAAAACAAAAAGCCGCAGGAAAAATTATCATCAAATGATAATATTTGTATGTTAAGATTTATTATATTGCTATAAAGCAACTGGTTTTTTGTATTATATATTCAAACATTATTTTTTATATTATTTAATTATTGCATTACCTTAATTCTAAATCGTAAACATCATGCCAAAGATATACGATAACATAGAGAACCATCTTACGATCGGTCTAAACGAAACACTTGACCTTTCTCATCGTGCTGATTTTTGTGTTGGCTATTTTAACCTAAGAGGTTGGAAAGAAGTATCTAATAACATTGATAAGCTAACAGGTGAAGAAGTTATTGAGGGTGAAAATACTGAACATCGCATATGTAGATTATTAGTAGGTATGCAAAAAATGCCGATTGATGTTATTAGAGATTCATTCAAAAGCGAAGATGATTTTGAAATGGATAATACTGAAGCTCTTAAGATAAAAAAACGTCTCGCATTTGAATTCAAAGAACAGCTTACGATTGGCACACCATCAGAATCTGACGAAGTCGCTTTAAGAAACCTCAGCCGTCAGATGAAGGAAAACAAAGTTGTAGTTAAACTGCATCTAAAATATGCACTCCATGCAAAATTATATCTTGCTTACAGCAGCGACAAACGTGTTCCAATAGTTGGCTTTCTGGGAAGCAGCAATTTAACGATGGCAGGTCTTGCAAAGCAAGGAGAACTGAATGTTGATGTTTTAGAACAAGATGCATCTCAAAAACTTGCTAAATGGTTCAGCGACCGTTGGAATGATAGATGGTGTATTGATATTACGAAAGAATTGATAGAAGTTATTGATAATAGCTGGGCTTCAGATAGATTATTAGAGCCTTATTTCATATATCTGAAAATTGCTTATCATCTATCTCAGGAAGCAAGAGCGGGATTAAATGAGTTTAAAATACCAAAAGCATTCAGAGAAGAGTTACTCCCTTTTCAGCAGGCAGCGGTAAAAATTGCAGCTAAGAAACTACACAGTCGTGAAGGTGTTTATATTGGTGACGTAGTTGGTCTTGGCAAAACATATACTGCTTGTGCTATTGCTAAAATATTCGAAGAGGATTTTTACTATTCTACATTAATAATTGGTCCTCCCAATTTAAAGGAAATGTGGCAAGACTATATTAACAAATTTGATTTAAAAGCTAATTTTGTTTCTATAGGTGAGGTTCAGAATAGGTTACCTGATTTAAAAAGATACAGACTTGTTATTATTGACGAAAGTCATAACCTTCGAAATGACCAGGGTAGTAGATATCGTGCTATAAAGGAATATCTTTCAGAAAATACTTCAAAGGTTATCCTATTATCAGCTACACCATATAATAAATCATATCTTGACCTGTCAAATCAACTTCGATTATTTATTCCAGATGATAAAGACTTAGGTATAACACCCGATAAATACATAAGCCAGATTGGCGGTCAAATCCAATTTGCATATAAACACTCAGAAACTTTTATTAGAAGCATAAAGGCATTCGAAAAAAGTGACCACTCTGACGATTGGAAAGAATTAATGAGACTTTATCTGGTTAGAAGAACAAGAAGTTTTATTAAAAGTAATTATTCTGATTATGACTCTGATAAAGAAAGAAGTTATCTCACCTTTTCAGACGGAACTCGTTCTTATTTTCCGGATAGAATTCCAAGAAAAGCAGAATTTCTTTTTAATGCAAAAGACCCAAACGACCATTATGCAAAATTATACTCTCAAAAAGTTGTTGATTCTATTAATAACTTAAATCTTCCAAGATATGGTCTTGGAAATTATATTTTAAAGAATCCTATATTTACTCCTTCAAAAGAAGAAACTGTTATCATAGACAATCTTTCTCGTGCGGGCAAACGTCTGATGGGTTTTTGCAGAACCAATTTGTTCAAACGTCTCGAAAGCAGCGGCTATTCATTCTTAATATCACTTAGCAGACATATTTTGAGAAATTATGTATTCTACTATGCAATTTATAATAAGTTGCCCGTTCCTATCGGTAAAAACATCTCTCAAAATTTTGATGATTATCTTGAAGATACTGATTTGGATGATGGTGTAAATAATCTCATTAGTTTTATCACGGATCCTGAAGTATATCTTGAAAATGCAAAAGATGTTTATGATACTTATCGGAATGATTTATACAAGCAATTTGACTGGATTAGAAGCGAGTTTTTTGACTCAAAAGTACTTAAGGAATTATCTTTTGATAGCTCAGAAATTATAAATATCCTTAATATAGTTAAAAAATGGAACGTAAACGAAGATAGAAAATTAAATTCTCTGTACGATTTAATATCAAATAAACACAAGTCTGAAAAAATTATCATATTTACTCAATATGCTGATACAGCAGATTATCTTTTTGAAAATATCAAAAAGCTAAACGTTAAAAATCTTGAATGCGTTACAGGTAATAGCGAAAATCCAACAGCAATTGCTCATAGATTTAGTCCGTTAAGTAATAAAAGGCAAACAAAAGAAACCGATATTCGCGTGTTGATTGCAACCGATGTATTAAGTGAAGGTCAGAACTTGCAGGATGCTCATATTATTATCAATTATGATTTACCCTGGGCTTTAATCCGTCTTATTCAAAGAGCTGGTCGCGTTGATCGTATAGGTCAAAAATCTGAACAAATAATTTGTTATTCATTCTTACCCGAAAAGGGAATCGAACAAATCATAAACCTCAGAAGAAGATTAAAAACCAGAATAAAAGAAAATGCTGAAGTTGTTGGTTCTGATGAAACATTCTTTGAAGGTGACCCTGTAAATTTAGAAGATTTATACAACGAGAAATCAGGCATACTTGATGATGATGAAAGTGATTCAGATGTTGACTTAGGGTCTTATGCATATCAAATATGGAAAAATGCCATTGATGCAAATCCTGAATTAAAGAGAATTATTCCGGATTTACCAAATGTTGTTTATGCTACAAAAGTAAAGAGTACAGATGACGAAAAGCAGAGTGTAGTAATATATACTCGAACCTCAGATGAAAACGATGTTCTCATTAGAATAGACGACAAAAGTAATGTAATTCCTCAATCTCAGCTCGGTATTCTAAAATCAGTCGAATGTTTACCCAATACTAAACCTCAATATAAAATTCCTAATCACCACGAACTCGTAAGAAAAGGGATTGAACATATTAAAGAGGACGAGAAAAATTCGGGCGGTTCTCTCGGTAAAAAAACAGGTGCTAAATATCGTGTCTATATGCGGCTTGATAGATTTTGTAGGGATTATGAAAATACAATGTTTGTCACCGACGCTTTAAAAAAGTCAATCGATGATATCTACAAATATCCATTAAAAGAAGTAGCAAAAGATACTTTAAACAGACAATTAAAAGCGGGTATATCAGACGAAGATCTTGTTGACCTTGTTAAATCATTAAGAGACGAGGACAAACTCTGTATCACAAACCAGGATGAAATGTCCAATAAAGAGCCGCAAATTATTTGTTCAATGGGCTTAAAAGATAAAGAATAAGTTATGATAAACATCGAAAGAACAAGAGAGTGTTTGAAAAAATTTGATTTCAAAACACTTTTTATTGAAGAAATTGGTTGGAACAGACCTACTAATAAAAATGAAGTGCCATTTGCTACAAAAAATGGTAATCGATATTTCCGAAAAGCCATTTCAGAACTTTCGGGGGCTGTAATTTATGAAATAACATCATCGAGTGGAGATATCCCTGACGCAAATGATCGAAGCAATATTTCTGGAGATATCCAAAAAATTAATTATGAACACATTCTTATATTTATTGATAGGGAAAGAACACAAACAATATGGAGGTGGATTAAAAAGCAGGAGAAGAAATCATTTCCTAGAGAACATTATTTCTCAAAAGGTCAGTCGGGTGATTTATTTATCTCCAAATTATCGGGTCTTTTTGTCGACATTAGTGAGCTTGAAAATGATATAACTATAACTGATATAGCTAAAAAAATCCAAAACGCGTTAGATATTGAAAAAGTTACAAAGAAGTTCTTTAAAGACTATCAAGATGAATTTATCATCTTCTTAGAATTAATTCAAGGTATTGACAATGAAAATGATAAACAATGGTATGCCTCTGTTATCTTAAATCGTTTGATGTTTATATATTTTTTACAAAAGAAGTTACTTCTGGATTCACAGAATGAGAATTATTTATCAGACAAATTAAAGTATTCAATCGATAAATTAGGAAAAAATAAATTCTACGATACTTTTTTGACGAAGCTATTCTTTGAAGGTTTTGCAAAAGTGGAATCTCAAAGAGCTGCAGAAACAAATAAGTTAATTGGCAAAATTAAATATTTAAATGGCGGTTTGTTTCTGAAGCATAAAATTGAACAAAAATATAAGGGAAAAATAAAGATTTGTGATGAGGCATTTGAAAACCTCTTTACTTTATTTAATAAATATAGTTGGACATTAGACGACACACCTGGTGGAAAAGATGATGAAATCAACCCTGATGTTTTAGGTTACATTTTTGAAAAATATATAAACCAAAAGGCATTTGGTGCTTATTATACCCGTCCAGAAATAACAGAATATCTTTGTGAACAAACAATCAATAAGCTTATATTAGATGAAATTAACGACCCGGATATCAATCCTGAATTGCTTAAAAAATCCGGTCTTGATAAATTTGGTAAACCAGTTCATTATTTGAGCATAGAAGAACTCTTTATCAACTTAGATTCACATTCATGCAAGAAACTAATAGTAGGAGATGATGCTATATTACCTAATATGAGGCTCCTTGATCCCGCTTCCGGATCAGGTGCATTCTTAGTTGCAGCAATGAAGACACTTATTAATGTATATTCTGCAATTTTAGGTAAAATAGATTTTCTTGGTGATAAAGAATTAGTAAAGTGGAAAAAGGAAATTGAACAGAATCATCCCAATATAAATTATTACATTAAAAAGCAGATTATTACTAATAATCTGTATGGTGTTGATATAATGGAAGAAGCAACTGAAATAGCAAAACTTCGTTTGTTTCTTGCATTAGTTGCAAGTGCCAAAACAGTTGACCAATTGGAGCCGCTTCCAAATATTGATTTTAATATTATGTGTGGAAATTCTTTAATTGGATTAATGCGTGTTGATGAAAGTGAATACAACAAATATCAATCGGGTGATATGTTTAAAAAGAGTTATCACCAATTAGTAAACGAAAGAGAAGCAGCAATTAACTCATACAAATCTTTTGAAAACACTAATGATATTGTTCAGATTAAGAAGGATAGCATTGAAATAATGGAAGCAGAGGCCAATGAGATTCTTAACGTAATGCTTGGTCATGAGTTTAGTAATCTAGGAATTAAATATGAACAAATAATTTGGGATAATAAGAAAAATAAAGAAGGAAAGTCTGTAAAGCGTAATATTAATATTGATGATATTAATGCATTGGAACCCTTCCATTGGGGTTATGAATTCTCTGAAATATTTAGAAAAAAAGATGGCTTTGATGCGATTATTACTAATCCGCCATGGGAAATATTTAAGCCAACAAGTAAAGAATTTTTTAACCAACATACAGATCTTCTTATTCAAAGAAAAATGCGAATTGAAGATTTCTTTAAAGAAAAAGATAAATTACTTGAAGACGAATCAATTAGAAGAGAATGGTTGAACTATTTGAGCAAGTTTCCTCATGTAAGTCATTACTTCCGAATTTCACCTTATTATAAACATCAAACCTCAATAATTGGAGAAAAAAAATCAGGTTCTGACATAAATTTATATAAATTATTTCTTGAGCAATCAATTAATTTGCTTAAAAATGGGGGAAGGTGTGGTATTATAATTCCCTCTGGTATTTATTTAGATGCTGGCAATAAGGAATTAAGAAATTTATTATTTAATTCTTGTAAAATTGAGAACCTTTATGGAATCTCAAATGAGAAATTTTTATTTGAAGAAGTTGAACATAACATCAAATACACATTGCTTTCTTTTTTGAAAGGGCAAAAAACTGACAAATTTAATATTTGTTTCAGAATTAATCCAAGAATAGCAGTTTCTGCAAAAGAACTAGATTTTTTCCTGAACGATATATCTAAAAATATTTGCATTTCTATCAATCAAGTGAATTTAATTTCACCTACCTCGCTTGCCATTCCAGAAATTAAAAGTGAAGATGAACTTAAGCTACTTTTAAAAATTTCAAAATTACCATTACTGGGAGATAATATATTAAAATTCGGGAACGAGTTTCATATGACAAATGACTCAGATATTTTTAAAGTAAATTCAAAATCGAAAAGTTCAGCAATATTATGCGAAGGTAAAATGATACATCATTATAAATATAATTATTCAAAACCGCGTTATTGGATTAATATATTAGAAGGAAGAAAAAGATTATTAGGTAAAAAGGATGATATTAGTCAGATATTGCCATATCAACGATATAGAATAGCATTTAGAGGAATAGCAAGATCTACTGATAGTAGGACCATGATATCCACAATTCTTCCGCCTTATTCATTTTCGTCAAATTCTCTCGCAGTTGTAGTAAATGATATTAGTTACTTGCATCAACTTTATTATCTTGGAATATTTAATTCTTTAACTTTCGATTTTACTTTAAGGAGTAAAATATCCTCAAACTTGAATTTCTTTTATATATACAATATTCCATTTCCTGTTTTAAAATCAGATAATATTTGGTATAAACATATTATTAATTGTGTAGCAGAATTAATATGCACAACAATGGAGTTTTCATCTCTTTGGGAAGATGTCCAGGGAGCAAAATGGAATGAAAAAGATGCTGTTATAAATGAAGAAAAACGGAATCAATTAATGGCAGAGATTGATGGAATTGTTGCACATATTTATGGATTAACAGAAGAGGAATTTGAATATATATTAAGTACTTTTCCAGTTGTTCAACAACAACAAAAAACTGCTGCATTGGATGAATATAGAAAAATAAGTAATTATAAATAATTTCAAATTATGAAATGAAATCTTCAAAAAGAGATCCTAAGAAATACATTCTTCCTCATTCTGAAGCGAAGTTAAAGTTGTATTCTGATTATTTAAGTCGCTATTTGAGGATATTATCTTTAGACCGTTATACAGAAAGAATAAATATCTTTGACCTATTTTGTGGGACCGGGATTTATCTGGATGGGAAGAAAGGCAGTCCGATATTAGCTTTTGAAATTATAAAAAATTTGTTTTATGAATATAAAAGCAATGGAAAGAAACTAAAACCAATAAGTTTGTTTATTAACGATGGAGAGCCAAAGAATATTGAAAAAGTTAAACAGTATTTAAATGAGCAAAACATACTGAATATCTGTAAAATAGAATATTATGGTCTTGACTCGGCAGAGATGTTTAATGAAACAATTATAAGAATAAAAAAACAGACTCATTCAGAAAAAAATATTATATTTATAGACCCATATGGATATAAAGAGATTCATAAAAGAGACTTTGCTAATTTATTAAAGAATAAAAGAACTGAAATTATTTTATTCCTTCCAATTTCGCATATGTATAGATTTAAGGGAGTAGCGCTTTCTGACTTTAACAACGTATCATATAAAAAATTGAGAACATTCATTTATGAATTTTTTCAGCCAGGGCATCCTATTTATACAGAAAAGACTCTTAAGATGCCTGTGTTTATAAAGTATATTAAAGAATCACTATCTTTTGGTGGTGATTATTACTCTACTTCGTTTTATATTCAAAGAGATAAAAGTAATTATACTGCAATTTTTTTAATCACTCCAAATATTTACGGTTATGAGAAAATAATTGAGGTGAAATGGGGTTTGGATCCCAAAAAAGGGGAAGGCTATCGTCTTAATGATTTCGATTCTTTATTTGATAAAGATCCTTTTCGCGAATTAGAAGTACCGGTAGAGTTATTGTTAAAAGATGAAAATATAAAGACCAATTTAAACTTATATTTTGTTACACTATTGTGCGAATATACAACAAAACATATGAATGAGTTAATTAAAATGTGGAAATTAGAAAGAAAAATAGAGGTTAGGGATATTAAAACTGATTCAATTAATAATAAAGGAACCTATTTGAATTATCAAGAATATAAGAGTAAAATCCCAAAAGTTTATTTCAAATTATTAAAGTAATATGTCAATTTCCAAAATAGAATGGACTGAAGTTACTTGGAACCCGACAACCGGTTGTGATAAAGTTTCCGCCGGTTGTAAGAATTGCTATGCAGAGATTTTTGCGAAAAGACTGAAAGCTATGGGCAGTGATAAATATGTCAATGGATTCAAGTTATCCGTTCACCCTGACGTTTTGAACGAACCTAAGAAATATAGAAGCTCTAAAATAATTTTCGTTAATAGCATGAGCGATTTATTTCATAAAGATATTCCACTCGATTTTCTAAAAAGTGTGTTCGAGGTTATGAATGATACCCCCAGACATATTTATCAGGTGCTTACCAAAAGAGCCGATAGACTCGAGAATCTGAGTCATCATTTCACGTGGTCGGATAATATTTGGATGGGCGTTTCAGTCGAGAATAATGATTTCGTTCAAAGAATAAATCATCTTAGAAAAACTCCTGCAAAGATTAAATTTCTTTCGCTTGAACCCCTTCTTGGTCCCCTGCCTAATCTGAATTTGCGCAATATCGACTGGGTTATCGTTGGCGGTGAATCAGGCAGAAAGCCTCGTCCTATTAAAGAAGAATGGGTAGTGGACATCAAAAATCAATGCAAGAAATCCAATGTAGAGTTCTTCTTCAAGCAGTGGGGTGGTATGAATAAGAAAGCTAACGGCAGAGAACTTCAGGGGAAATTGTATAGCGGAATGCCCGAACTTAAAATTGCTGTTTAGCCCTTCGTTCCGTTTATTGAAATTAATTTCGTAATTGAATAATTTCATCAGTATGAATACCCATTATGAAAGCTAATTATATGGTATATTGTAAATTATATTTTGCTAATTTGTATTTCCTTCTTGTTATTATTTCTTTGTAGATTCGTTCTTCTTGTTTTAATATATTTGTGTATTCTTAAAAACAGCTGTTTTTTCCGTTTGTTACCATTTTTCAGTGAGTTCATATCTTTCTGCTTTCTCTCTGCTTTTTTGTTTCTTAAAAAATGTTGTATTTCAACATTCGGAAAAAGTGTCTTATTTGCTCTTTTAAAAATTATCACGGGATGATAGTATTTGTATTATTATAATTACTATTTTTAAATAAATTAAATTAATCAGTATGAACATAATAGATTATTTCATAAATGACAGAAAAGTTTTAAAAAGTATTAAAAAACCATTAAGAGTTCTTGGAATTGACCTTGGCACTACAAATTCGGCAGTTGCTCAAATTATCTTTGACCCTGAAAAAGATGAAAGTATTAAAGCTGAATGCCAGCTTGTATTGCAAAACACAGAAGCAGGAGATATTACTTTAAGAACAGTTCCTTCTGTTGTCGCTATCAAAAATGACAGTATTTTTATCGGCGAAGGAGCAAAAAGAATGATTTCTGGTATTGCTGACAGAATATTCACAAAAGATATTGATATTTTTTACGAGTGTAAGAATGATATTGGAACAAGAAGATTATACCATAGAGCTCCGGATGGTTTTAAAACCCCTGCTGAAATTAGCGGTAAGATTCTTGAGTTTATTTATAACTCTGTAAGGAAATACGATGAGCTTGAAATTCAAAACACTGTTGTAACAGTTCCTGCGTCTTTTCATCCTGCTCAAAGAAGGGATACTATGACTGCAGCGGGTTACGGCGGTATATTTAACATCGGTCATGAAAACCTGCTTGATGAGCCTCTCGCTTCATTTATCTGCTACATAATGAATGAAGGTTTTAATATTATAAGTAATTTAAATAGTAAGAAGAATTTTCTGATTTTCGATTTTGGTGGTGGTACTTGCGATGTCTCAATAGTCGATGTCGGTAAATTTGTTAAAGGTCAAAGTCTTAAAATTCATTACAAATCTGTTTCAAGATATCATCGGCTCGGCGGTTCTGATATTGATAAAGCAATTATTTATGACCTGCTTATTCCTGAATTTCTTAAACAAAATAACATTCCAAAAAACAGACTTTCCTACGAAGACAAGAAAAAGGTCCTTGAGCCTGCATTTACCGGTGTTGCTGAGTTTCTTAAAAAGGGTATCTCTGATGAGATTAACCATCTGATAAAGTTTGACAGATATAATCCGGAAAATAAGGAAAATGTAAAGAAGATTTTTAACTCTGAGATTAAGGTAATCATCAGGGGAATAGAATACAAATACAGGTCCCCGCAGATAAATGCAGCAGAGTTTGAAAATATTATGAAGGAATTTACAGATACAAATTTTCTTTATGCCCGTGATTCGGAATACAAACTCGTAAATTCAATTTTTTCACCTATCGAAGATTCTCTTACAAGATGTAGTATGGACCGCGAGGATATTAATTTCGTTCTTCTTACTGGCGGAAGCAGCTATATAGCCTTCATAAAAGATAGAATTAAAGAACATTTCAGCAATGCTGAAATTCTTGATTTTGAAGATGAAGACGCTTATCAAACCTCTATTGCTATGGGTGCTGCATACCAAAGTCTATTTAAACTTCTTAATGGGAAAGGTATTATAGAACAGGTTAATCATTATAGCATATCTATTAATACTCAAAAAGGTCCCGTTGAACTTATTCCCGCCGGTGCAGCGCTGCCATATCCGGAGGATGGGAGTTTTAATGAAAATTATAGTCTGAAAATTCCTGAAAAACCGGAAGAATATCCTTATATTCTTAAAATAGAAGTTGTTGATTCAGATAATTTGAATGTTCTTTTTAATGAAAATTGGGAAATTAACAGCGAGGTAAATCAGGGACAGGATATAATAGTTGAATACAGGATGAACGAAAACGGTATAATGGAAATGAAGCTTGTTCTTGACAGTAACAGTTCTGAAAATTTAAAATGTGAAATTGAGAATCCCCTCCTGAACACAGTAACACCCGACACAAGAAGAATGGAAATTGAGCAGATTGAGTACATTATCAAATCTGAAAACCTCGACCAAAATAGTAAGTACCGTTACTATAAAAGACTCGCCTCTCTGTATGATTCAATAAATTACATCGAAAAGGCTCTTGCAATATATAAAAGACTCTTGAACTTGAATGCAGGTAAGGATTTCGATCTTTTTAATAAACTCGGTGACTTATACTCACGAAATAAAGATTTAGAGAATTGTGAATTATACTACTTGGAAGGTTTTAGAATTCATGGCTGGTCAGGCTTTTTATTCAATCTTTCATTAAAACTGAACGCCTCAAAAGAATACGAGAAAGCACTTATAAATATTTCCACTGCTATTGATATTGAAGATTCAGGTCCTTATAGGGTAATGAAAGCTCGTATTCTCAAAAACCTTGACAGAAATGAAGACTCAAAAGCAGAATTAAGTGAGGCAGGTCGTGCTTTTAATACTCTTGATGAAATGGACGACTGGGAGCTTGATTGGTTTATATCATTCTGCACTGATATAAACGATAATGATAAGAAAGCTGAAGCTAAAGCGGAAAAAAATAGAAGACTCGGTGCTCAAAACTCCGAAGAAAATACAACTGATAAACCTTTACCAACAATATAAATTTTAAAATTATGACAAACTGGATGGTTCTAAGATCTGAGCTGACTCCCGAACAACTGAATATTATTAGGGAAGGTACTTCTAAAAATCTTCTTCTCACTGGTTCACCCGGATCTGGTAAAACTCTTGTTCTTGTTCACCGGCTCCATCATTTTCTCTTTGAGAATAAAATTCCCGAAAATAAAGTCTGCCTTTTTGTATATACAAAATCTCTCAGGGAATACATTAAAGACGGTGTAAATTTACTTAATATTCCGGATTCTTGTATTAATAGTTTTGATAAATGGTGTTATAAGTTTTATTCAATAAACATTGGTCATCCACCTATAGCCAATAACAGGGGGTGGAGACTTCCGGATTATAAAGAAATAAGAAATAAAATTCTTGAATATCTGGAAAAATCTGATTGTGAAAAAATTTATGATTGTGTCCTTGTTGATGAAGGTCAGGATCTGGATGAAGTAGCTTTTAAAATAATTAGGTACATATCAAAGCATGTTACAATGTGTATGGACGATAAGCAGCAGATTTATCTTTCAAAGATGAATAGAAATATAGCCGAAAAGATATTTGGAATAAAACCAAATGAAATTAGGAATATTAACGATGCATGGAGATGTTCGCCGCATATAGTTAAATTAGCGGCTGCTTTTATTGAAAATGATATTGAGAAACGATATTTTCTCAATCAAAACCGAAGGCCTCTTGATGAGGTGCAGGTTCCGTATATTGCTTATTCTCAGAATTATATCCTCACTAATGCAAAAATGGCAGAACTTATAAAAGTGAGAATGGGTCTTAATGAAAGTATTGCGGTTCTTGTTCCTAAAAATAATGTTATGCGTGCAATCGGTCATTCTTTGAATGAACTTGGAATTAATGTCGAATTTGACGGCAGCATAGATTTTTCATCCAATAAACCTAAAGTAATGACCTACCATAAAGCTAAAGGTTTAACTTTTGATTCCGTTTTTCTTCCTTCTCTTGTAAACAATAATTTCCATGGGTTTAATGACAGCGGTATCACAAAAAGACTTCTCTTTGTTGGCATCTCCCGGGCAATCAAATGGGTTTACATGGATTTCACTTCAGGTTCTCAGCTTGCCGACCTGAATAATTTAAAAGAATTGGAAAATACCGGCAACATAAAAATCGAAAGACTGTCTGATCCAAATCAACCGGAACTATTCTCAACGGCTGATTTCGTT
Source organism: Ignavibacteria bacterium (assembly GCA_041859005.1). GTDB lineage: Bacteria > Bacteroidota > Ignavibacteria > Tepidaquicellales > Tepidaquicellaceae > CAIKZJ01. The sequence continues at coordinate 4,232 of JBHELA010000199.1, read as the reverse complement.
GCAAAAAAAGTACACAATGCTCCTGACGATATAGAAGATATAATTTAGTGTTTTTAAATTAATTGATGTTTGATGAGAATTAATGTTCTCTTAAAATATTCATAAAAATATTAACTGAAATTTAATCACAAATTGTAAATACTATGAATAATAAATACTCCATCGTTTGGCAGATGTTCAGCCCGGGTTCTGATATAGCATTAAGATTTAGGGTCAGTGAATTTGAAGGTGCTTTGCCTTTTTTGGTTGATGGCGAAAATCTGATATTGCTTGAAAGCGGAAAAAAGATTCCTCTTGATGAAAATATGTTGCTCAAAGGTATATTATTAGGTTTTACTGACAGCGGTTTGTTCGTTAATACTGACGATAACCGGAAATTATTGCTCTCTCTCTTGCCGTTTCTTGTTGATGGTTTTAATTGTGTTTCTGTGGAGAAAATGATTCTCGATTATTCTTGCTATCTTAGAGAGCATTTCTCAAATTATTCTGCATATATATGTCTTAAAAACGGACTGTTGATTGATCCTGAAAGCTCGAAAATTAAATGCGATTTTGTTTCGACAATCTTCGATATCTGGAAAGAAGACCCGGATATTGGTTATGATTATATGGTCGATGTTATTGAAAATTTCTACAAAATTAACATGTTGGATATATTGCCGCAAGCTATTGAAATGTGTGTTTATACCACTTTTGTTTCTGTTTATTTCAAATCTCCAGATAATATTTTCAACTTTCTTGAAAACTATTGTTACAAGTATATCAATAGTAGAGTTTTAAAAGATAAAATTAAATATTTGCTTGATAATAAGGATTCTTTGTTAAAAGACGCTTTTTATTAATACCATTTTCTTCGGTATATTTTTATAAGATGATAATGATTTGTATAATATAATTCTGAAACCCCCTCCATCACTCATCCCAAACATACGTTAATACTCCGTTATACGCTTTCATCGGTATATTCTGCTCGTATAAATATTTCCCCTTCTTATAATTTTTATCCTCCAAAAACCATGCATCCGCTAATATTTCGTTTACCTCCGTTCCCATATCCTTTCCGGAATAAAAATCGTATGCCCTCGAATGTGGATTAACTTTTTGCCCGTTCTCTATCCACTTAAAAGGGAAGTATTCATTTATGCAAGACCACTTCACCCTCATATCCTTACTGTAAATTACCGCAATCGGAAATCTGCCGTGCTCTGCATATCTTATTGCTATCGATGTGTTGCTCGTGTTGAACATTCTTGCCGCACTCTCAATCGTTAATAATGCTTCATCTTCCCACTTAATGTACTTCTTTATCCAGTCTTCAGGCATTAGTAATTCTGCCGCAAATATGTTTGCTTCCCTTTCAATGTCTGTTGTCCTGCCAAAAATGTGAAAATCCTCGTGCTTGCAGAAATATTCTCTTTCCTTTTCTATGCAATAATGCCCGACTTCATGAGCTATAGTAAAATTTTTCCGCCCTTCTTCTCTTATCTTTCTATCTATCGTTATTAATCCGCCTTCTTTATCAATAAATATTCTCCCTGCATGTCCTTTTGTTTCCTCTTCTTCTATCATTAGATTTTCACCATTTGCAATTTCCCTTACGTTTAAATCAGACGGCTCTTTTATGCAGTATTCATCTAGCAGTTCCCTCGCTCTTGCCTTCGCTCTGGCACTCATTCTTTCTCACCCCCTTTGTTCAATTCTCTGAACCTCTCCAGTTTCTTCCTGTCCCTTTCTTCTATTTCTTTCTTTTCATTTTCGCTGATCTCTCCATTCCTGAACTGAAGTGCAAGTCTATCTATAGAAATATCTATTGTTTCGGTTTTGTTATTCTGATCTGTGCAATCTATTTTGTTAAATTCCTCTTGAAGCCTTTTTCCTTCAGTTCTTTTTCTCTCGGCACGTCTTTCTTTTATATCTTCGAGTGCTTTTTTAATAGCATCGTTTGGGTTTATTCCGGCATCTTCCAAATATTCTTTTATTTGCTCTTCGGATTCCCCCTCTGTGCTTATTAAAAAATTTACTAGATTATGACTGATTTTTTGCTTCATAATTTCCTCATTAGTTTTTCTTAAGTTGATTTTATTTAGTTTGTTTTTAAACGTTTTTTGTGTTTTTGTATTATTATTTAATTATGTCTTTTATTCTGTAGTCAATTTTGTAGTTTCTGATTTCTTCTTTGTCTATCTTTGGTAGTTTGCTGAACACTTTATTTGCAGCTCCTCTTATTCTTTCAAAAGCGTTTTTTACATCCTTATATTCAAGTTTTAATACTTCTGCGATTTCCTTTCGTTTTGTTATACAATATTTTTTTATGGCATCCATAATTTCAATAGATACCAAATCAATATCTCCGTCAATTAATGGAAGCTCTTTCTTGATCATCTCAGATATTATATTATCATCTATTTCCTGCATTAAATATAAGCCGTTGTTTCCATTATTGCCATCATCAATTGAAGCTATTCCGTCACTATTATAATCGGTTTCATTTTTGTTGCCCTCTCCGTCAAGTTTATTTAAAAAAATCGATGGTGTTTTACCATTAATTATTTTCTTTAATTCGGACGAGAGATGGCTTCTTGCTGAATTATATATCATCGCTTCTAAATTTACATTTTCATAAGCCCACTTTCTTTTACCATTTTCTATTTTTTTTGATGCTATATTGAAAAGTTCAAGACCATTATGCTCATCTATATCATGATATTTTCCCATTATAATTTTTCCCAGCCTATCAAGCTGTGTAATTAAATCTAAAAAATCATTTGGTTGTTTTTCGATAAATTCCTTTATTTTGCTGCTTATTAATTCAGCTTGTTGGAACTCGTTCATCTTTCCTCCCTGTTAATTATAATTTCTTGCAATTTTTGAAGCAAAAAACTTTTTAATTTAGTTCTTTTTAAATTAATCATTTTTTTAATTTTAAATTATTCAAATTATTTATTCTTCTTTTCATGATTTATTCTATCATTATATCTGTTTTTCTGTCTATCATATCCTGTTTATTTTAAATCATTCCTTTTTGCTCCAATTTTCACTCTTTTCTCTGATTTCTTCCCCCGAATTCCCCCTTTCTTTTCTCACTAAACCTCCTGTTTAGTTTAAATTTCCCAAAAATTTTTAAATTTATTGTTATTTCGTGTCTCATTTTCTTTTCAATATAATTATTTACCGTTTACTGCCTCTTACTATAATACTTCTCTAAATTCTAAAATTTAACGTTCTATTGTAAGAAAATTTCTCTTCAGCTTTTTCACTCCCTTTTGAGAAGTTTGACCCATAGATATGAGAATTCAGAATTATAAAACCTTTGAGCATTACCTTTTCTGCTTCTTAATATATACTTCTCTTTTTCTCGAAATTTAACGTTTGGGTTCGTTGAAAATTATCAAACGCTATTTTTTCCCTTTTTGAGAAGTTTAACTTTGACACGAAAATTAAAAATGAAAAATATAGAAAATATGGAAAAAAGAAAGATAAACATTGAAAATGAGAAATTTTCTCGTCCCCGCTCGTATGTTTCTCGGTTGATTCGGGTATGTTTCGGCTCTAACTTGCGTCTCAGATGGGCTTCCGATTGGCTTCGCCCTCGGTTAGCCCCCGATAAGCATCCTTCTAAATATACAAATAATGTTTTAAATATTTTCTCCAATTTATTGAATTCAGATCTAATACATGTATTATCTGTAGTGCGCATACTCTGTCACTTTGTCACTCTGTCACTTTGTCACTCTGTTACTTTGTCACTCTGTTACTTTGTCACTCTGTTACTTTGTCAGTCTGTTACTTTGTCACTCTGTCACTTTGTCACTCTGTTACTCTGTACGTGCACGTCCTCCTCGGCTGGAGGAATATAAATATGCCGGGGGAAAGAATATTTCTCCTGACTACATCAATAAACTCTTTTTATAAACTTAATTCAGTGAAATCATGGGTATTCTGAAAAAATCAGTACTTGGTAAACCAAGCGGGGCAGTAGGCGATATTCTGTTCAGGTACAAGGATGGCAAGACCATCATTGGTACTCGTCCCATCTCCTACATGCCCGGGATGGACGAAAGGTCAGTTAACCGTAGAAATCGTTTCGGTATAACTGCTAAGTTCTCTCAAGCTGTAAATTCATTGCCTTCTTTTAAGAGCCTATGGGATAATGTTACACCTAATAACATTTCTCCCTACAACGGAATCTTTAAAGCGAGCTATCCTTACGTTACACCGACAGACGTCACAGA
>JBHELA010000331.1:0-5215 GCA_041859005.1 Ignavibacteria bacterium | reverse complement strand
TTGGATTAAACGGATTCGGATAGTTCTGCTCGAGTTTAAACTCACCAATATTTTCAGTTTCGTTATTTATCGATGTCGGATACAATGTTGTATCAATAGAAACATTATACAGCAAACCGCCGCTGCCAAATGGTCTTGCGTGTACAGCCTTGCCTCCTGCTATTAAAGATGTTCCGTCATTTGATATGCTGCATGCGAATAAAGAACCGGGTGTGTTTAATGTGAATATTGGAATCCCAACCAATGCCCTTGTATTGAAAATATAAAGGTCGGGTTTCGTATGTGCTAAGTCACCCCAGGAAGTTACTGCAACAATCTTAGAATTTTTTGAAAACCTGACGGCTGTAACCTGATCTCCCGTACTTAAATAACTCCAAATGGGTGTGTTTCCGTTTGATACTTTGAAATATCTTATGTTTCCGTCATAAGTACCCGATGTAATGTTATTTTGCGTACCAAGACAAACATAATTACCATCATTTGAAATATCAACAGCAGTTGCCCAGCTATAATAAACATTTGCGGGTTCCTGATATTCCCATAATAACTGATACGTAGTATCTGACCATTGATAAACTTTTAGGTATCCGTGATTATTTATATTTGCTATTATGTTGCCATTACCGCTGATACCTTGTGATGTCTGTGAGATATCCGGAAAAGTTGTGAAATAACGAATTACACCTGTATATGTATATATAACCCAGAATCGTGTAGCACTGTTTATGATTACAAGTGAATCATTATTTGACATTCTCATTCCTAATATTGAAGTGCGAAGTTTAAGTTTCCAGATTTCCGCAGAAATACCTTTCCTGAATCCATAGACAGTACTTGTGTCGCTTCTCACTGCACTTGATAAAAAGAAATCCCCATTTGATGTAACGCATGTCGGTCCGGCAGTACCCACAGAGTCCGGCAAAGCAGCTAAATCAAAGACAAAAGAAGGTACATTAGATGACTTATCGAATAAATAAAAATTTTGATAAGAGCCAAGTGCAACAGAGCCCGCTGTGTCAGATGCCCAAACAAAGTTTTTATTAACCAAAGTATTTGTCATATGCGTCCAAAGAGGAGTATTGTTTTGATTTCCGTACAGGCACAGTCGCTCGTTGTTCAGCCTCCATCCTACAGCACTATATTGTCCGTTGCCGCTCATGTATAAATCAGCAGCTATAGATAGAGGGTCTTGGAAAAACCAGCGGGTCACTGTTGCGTTTGGTGATAATATCCGGGAAGAGTTTTGTTCTGTTTTGGTGTACCTATTACCTTTACTTATCTCCTGACTCATAAGAGTCTTCGCTTTGGTTATACCATTTTCAATTGTATAAACTTCATTATACCCGTTCATAATATTTTGCTGTGTAAATGCAGTCGAAGTTATAAGAAGAATAAATAATGTTAATATATTTTTCATATCTTAGTATATTTAATATTTTAAAGTTTTATTAATTGATTTGGTATATGCTTTTATTTTAAAAACAACATTCGTATTGTTTCTGAGTATCCGTCTGTTGTTAATTTGCAAAAATAAACGCCGCTCGGATATTCTGCCGCATTCCAGTTAACACTGTAAGTACCCGCTGAAAGTTTTTCATTCACGAGAGTTGATACTTCCTTTCCGAGTATATCAAAAACTTTCAATGTCGCAAATTGAGCATTGCGCATTGAAAATCGAATCTTCGTTGTTGGATTAAACGGGTTCGGATAGTTCTGCTCTAAAGAATATTTAGACGGCATTTCTGTTGTGCTTGATCCCGTGCCTGTTATAACAAAATCCGTTAATGGTCTTTTCCAGATTGTACTTCCGCTTGTTACTGTTATAATAAAGTTGTTTACTGTATTGAAGTAAAAACCAAACACATAAGGTATTTCCGCGTAGCCCTCATTTTTCTGAACCCAGCTCGTCCCGTTGTTTGTCGAGAAATAAACACCATTTGCTCCGCTTGTTCCTGCCCATACATTGTCTCCATAAACTGTAATCGTCATAATAAATTTATTATTAAGTGAAGTTTTAGCCCAGTTCAATCCAGAGTTGGATGAATAATAAACACCCGAGTCAGTGGTGCCCGCAAAGACATTAGAGCCGTTAGCTGCAAGCGAAAATATGCTCTTGTTGTTTAATGATGTTTGTGTCCATGCCGCGCCGTTGTTCGTTGATAAATATACACCGCTTCCATCCGTTCCGGCAAAAATTGTATTGGTGTTGCTGGTAAGTGCATAAACATATTTGTTGTTAAGTGCCGTTTGATTCCAGGTGTTTCCATTGTCAGATGAGGAATAAACACCATAACTTGAAGTCCCTGCAAAGACCAGATTATTATAGAAATTAACAGCCCAAACAGACCTGTTGTTTAATGATGTTTGTGTCCAGTTGTTACCGTTGTTTGTCGATGTGTATATCCCTGTGTTTTCTGTACCCGCATAAACGTACCCTGCTGTAGCCGCAAGCGAATATACTGTTTTGTTGTCCAATGTACTTTGAGACCAGTTTATACCGTTGTTCGTGGATAAATATACTCCGCCTTTTCTGCCAGAACCCGCATAAACATAGTTTCCAAACCCGGTCGTTGAACGTATATCCTGATTGGATATATTTGACAGTGCCCAGTTGTTTCCGTCGTTTGATGATGCATAAACCCCGTCGTCACTGACGGAAAACATTTTACCTCCTGATACAATTCCGCGAACCCATCCTGAATATAAATCCGTCTGAACCCAGTTAGTTCCGTTATTCGAAGAATAATAAATTCCCTGACCGCCGGTTCCAAGCAATACTTTGCCCCCTTTTGTAAATATTGAATAGACTGCCAGTCCGCCGCCAATACTGCTCGTTGTCCATGAATCTCCGTTGTCATCAGAGCTGTAAAAGTTCGTAAATGAACTGCCGAATATTGTCGTGGAATTTGAACCAAGCGAAATAATGGCTCCGGTATTTAATGCAGTATGCGTCCAGTTTGTGCCGTTGTTTGTGGATCGATAAACACCTGAATCTGTTGTTCCCGCAAAGACATTATTCCCGATGGCAGTCATAGACCATACATTCCTGCCGCTCAATGCAATCCGGTTCCAGTTCATTCCATTATTAGTTGATAAATAAATTCCGTTGGCATCCGTTCCCGCAAAGATATTAGCACCATTAATTACTATAGTTCTTACGTATTGAGAAGGAAGGGTTTGTGCCCAGTTAGAGCCGTAGTTTGTAGACGTGTAAATACCCGTTCCATAAAAACCGACGAATACATAATTGTTAACAGCCGCTAACGAATAAGCGTAGTCTGTATTTAGTGAAGTTTGAGAATACGTAATGCCGTTATCTGTTGAGTGCAAGACTCCCGTATTGAATGTGCCCGCATAAATGTTTGAGCCGCTAACTGCCAGAGATTTTAAATTATTGCTGTAATAAAAGTTGCTTGATTTAACCCACTGACTCTTACAATTATTAATTAAAAATGAAGAATTCAGTATAAGGCTAAGGGCAATGATAGTAAATACTTTTCTCATTTTTATACTTTATAGTTTAATGAAATCGTTTATTCCTTAATTTATGTTTGTCATTTTTATATACTCTTTTAAAAATTACTGATTCAGTATTATTATCATTCCTGCTGTTGAGATTCCTATAATTAACCAGTTTTGTAAGGTTGCAAGATTATATTGCATAAAATTATATTTGAATTTCATTCCAAACCACTCCATTAACGAAACATCATATTCTGGAAGTATCTTCAGTATCCCTTTTACATAATTAAACACTACTATAATAATCGCTGAAAATATACCAATTCCAAATGTCGAGAATAAGTTTTCAATCGCAAACTGAAAGCACCATTGACTTGATACATAAAAACAAATTAAATTATAAATCAAACTATGAGCGAAACATAAATACATCCCGAACAGTATTACACCATAAGATTTTTCAAACTGCTTAAACCATAGAAAAGAAATTAATGTAGTTACTATGATGATAAATCCGTTTATAACCTTTGAAGTCGGTGAACTTATCAGTTCTTCTGTATTTGCTTTAATTATCGGGTCTTTCATTGTGTTTAGCTCTTCAAATATACTTATTTGTTTCTGTTCTGTTTGCTCTGCTATTTTTAGCAGTTCATATTTCTCAGTTTCGTGTGTGGTCGTCGATGCCTCGTCAATAATGTAAAGTAAACCTAAAACCATAGGCATAGTTACCGTTATCAGTATTATGTACTTATAAAAAACCATCTGTCAATTTTGCTCTTTATATTCTTGTAAATCTTTAATCCTATGTTTTAAAACTGCCCGTTTATTTGGGGTAATTCGGGCAGTTTTTAAGTAAAGGATCTTTAGGGACTCTTTAGTGTTTGTTTTCTCCTTACCAGTTTTAATTTGTTGTCTTCCGCAATCATAACAAATTTCAAATATGTTTAAACCTTTATTCATTGCTTAATCTTCTATTTGTTTCCAAAAACACTATTAAAACTACCCGATAGTAGGCTTACTACCTGGTAGTCAAGTTAAGTAATTGGGTAATTATGAAAAGAAATCGTATATACTATTAACTGCTGTCTTTCGTTTCCTTTCTTACCGCTTCACTCACTCTCTCTCTGAACTATTAAATCTACCCCTGCTCCTGCTACTGCCACTGCTCCTGTCCCTGCCACTGTTCTTTCTCCTGCCACTGCTCTCAAAAACCTGCCCTACTCAATCAATGAAAAAACACTTTCTCGATTTTTCGGGCAGTAAATATTCACTCGCTTTATTTGAGAAAAACCATCTTCTTTGTCTCAATAAATTTATTCGTGCCGCTCTCGGCTGCAATCCTGTAAAAATATACCCCTGATGAGATTCCCGAGCCGTCAAACATTACTGTGTAAAATCCTGCCGCCTGCATTTCATTATTCAGTAATCGTTTTATCTCTCTTCCCGATAAATCATAAATAATTAGTATAACCCTGCTGTTAAACGGTAAATCAAAATCTATTTTAGTCGTTGGATTAAACGGATTCGGATAGTTCTGACTCATGTTGTACTTTGTCGGTACTCCAACTTCCACATCACCATTCAGATTGAAGTATTCATAGTTTCCGTTTGCATCAATCTGCTTCAACCTGTACTTATACTTTCCTGTCTGTAAATTTCTATCTTCAAACGAATAGTTCGTTGGTGTGTTCACCGTTCCTTTTCCTGAAACGAATCCTATCTTTTCCCAATTCTGAATTCCGAATTCTGAACT
>JBHELA010000327.1:0-3200 GCA_041859005.1 Ignavibacteria bacterium | reverse complement strand
GCTTTCGCAGGGACCTGATGCAATTATGAAATCGAATGATCCATTCATTAAATTCGTAGTTGAGATTGCTCCGAGGGCAGCTGAATTAAAGAAGAAGAATGAAGAGTTGAGGAATAAAGTACAGGTTAACAAAGAGTTAATCGGAAGAGCAGCTTTTGAAGTTTACGGTACATCGATACCGCCTGATGCAACGTTTACATTAAGGATTTCAGACGGAGTTATCAAGAGTTATAACTATAACGGAACTGTTGCACCTCCAAAGACTACATTCTACGGTTACTACGACAGGTACTATTCATTTGACAAAAAGGATCCTTGGACTTTACCCGATAGATGGGTGAATCCTCCTGCAGAATTTGACAAGTCAACACCGATAAACTTTATTTCAACGAATGACATTATCGGCGGTAATTCAGGAAGTCCAGTAATCAACAAGGATGCGGAAATAATCGGACTTGCGTTTGACGGCAACATTGAAAGTCTTGATGACAATTATATTTACAATACAGACGTACCCCATACAGTTTCGGTTGATTCCGAGGGTATGATTGAAGCTTTAAAAGATCTCTACAAGCTCGAAAGAATTGCAAAAGAGCTAAGAGAAGGAAAAATAACAGAATAAACAGATGAAGAGTTTTTTAGAACTACTAAAGGATAAGGTATTAGTTTTTGACGGTGCAACGGGTTCTACGCTGCAGACATACGGACTTACAGCCGATGATTTCGGGGGCAAAGAGCTTGAAGGATGCAACGAGTACCTATGCATATCAAAGCCTGAAGTAGTTTCTAAACTTCACAGATATTTTCTTGAAGCAGGAGCCGACGTGATTGAGACAAACTCGTTTGGCTCTGCTTCAATTGTTTTAAATGAGTACAACATTGCCAATCTTGATTACGAACTATCTCTGAAAGCAGCACAGCTTGCAAAGACAGCAGCACAGGAGTTTTCCACGAATATGAAGCCGAGGTTTGTGGCGGGTTCGATTGGTCCGACTACAAAACTTCCTTCGCTGGGACATATCACTTTCGATGAAATGGAAGAATCTTTCTATCGACAAATGAGCGGGTTGTTTGACGGGGGAGTTGATATATTCTGTATTGAGACATGTCAGGATTTGCTTCAGATAAAATGTGCTTTGTCAGCGGCTGACAGATTATTCCGTGATAAGAGAAGAAAGCTTCCTGTTATTGTTTCGGTAACAGTTGAGACTATGGGCACAATGCTTATGGGCAGTGAGATTTCAGCCGCCTTGACTACGCTTGAACCTTATGACATGATTGATATTATAGGGATGAACTGTGCTACGGGTCCAAAAGAAATGGAAGAAAACATCAGATACCTTTGCCAGAATTCACCGAAGAATGTGTTCTGCATGCCTAATGCCGGAATACCCGAGAATGTGAGCGGGAAAGCACATTATCATTTAACTCCTGAAGAGATGCAGAAATGGGCAAAGCTTTTTGTGAGTGAGTTCGGAGTAAACGTGGTAGGAGGTTGCTGCGGAACGAATGCAAATCATATAAAGCTTTTAAGCGAGGTTGCAGAGCATTACACACCGATAGAGAGAAAATGGAATTACACTTCATCTGTATCATCGCTGTTCAGCATATCCCCGATGACGATTGACCCTGCGCCGATACTTGTTGGTGAGAGGTGCAATGCAAACGGTTCTAAGCAGTTCAAGCAGCTGCTTGAAAAGGAAGATTACGATGCAATGGTGAACATGGCAAAAGAGCAGACGAAGGAAGGGGCTCATGTACTTGATGTATGCGTTGCGTTCGTGGGCAGGGATGAAGTAAGAGATATGACGGAAGTAATAAAACGTTTTAACACTTCGGTTACGCTTCCGCTTATGATTGATTCTACTGAGGTGAATGTAATAGAGACGGCGCTAAAGCTTTATGCGGGACGTGCAATAATAAACTCTATAAATTTTGAGGAAGGCACGGGGAAGGCAGATAAAATACTAACGCTTGCAAAGAGGTTTGGTGCGGCAGTAGTAGCTTTATCTATTGATGAAGAAGGGCAGGCATACGAGCTGGACAAGAAAGTTGCTATTGCAAAGAGGATAAGGGACCATGCGGTAAAGGTACATAATTTCAGGGAAGAGGATTTGATATTTGACGCACTGACATTTCCATTGGGTTCGGGACAGGAAGATTTACGAAAGAGCGGATTGAATACGATTAACGCCATACGCGAGATTAAGAAGGTTATGCCGAAGTGCAAGACGATACTCGGGCTAAGCAACTGTTCGTTTGGATTGAATCCGCATATACGCCACGTATTAAACTCTGTATTTCTGCATTATGCTATTGAGGCAGGGCTTGACATGGTGATTGTACATGCAGGAAAGATAATGCCGCTTTATAAGATTGATGAAAGAGGAAGAGAGATATGCAAACAGTTGATATTTGATGACAGAAAATTCGAAGAAGTAGAAAAGTAGAGAAAAGCACACCTCAATAAATAATTGAACACGGATTTCCACTGATAAAACGGATTATCGCGGATTATTAAGAGATGAAATAGAGAAAAGAATTACCATTGAGAGCACGGCGTAGCAAGAGCTACAAACAAAGAAAAGATTTTACCACAGAAAAGCACACCTCAATAATAAAATTGAACACAGATTTCCACTGATAAAACGGATTATCGCGGATTATCAAAATATAGATTTATTGCTCGTTGGAAAGAAACGGAAAGAGCGAAAGATTATATTTTTGTTTATTTAAGAGCGCACACCTGCCTAAAGTCTAGCCTGCTGCAGGCAGGCTGATTAGAGCTGATGGATTATAAACTGCCTTCAGCAGTCAAGTTTACACTGATTTAGAACTCAAAAGCAATCGAACGCGGATCTGCCATATCAAACAAAAAGTTACCTTCCTGATATATATTCCTATTTTTTATTGATAAAACATTAATTTCCGATTAAACCATGGTATTTGGCAGAGTATCGCCGACATATAGGAATAGGGCGAAAACAGCTTAGGAATACCTGATAAGAGGCTGAGAACACCGTACTATAACCGCACTATTATCGCACTATTACCGTACTTTTATCGTGAAATTTATTTAAGATATGTATTATCAGTATTTTATGCTGTTTTAAGATAGACAGGAGGGTAAACAACATCTCAATATACTGATAATTATGCAGTATTATTAACATTTATAATATAAGCTTATTTTTTGAGAA
>JBHELA010000319.1:0-8462 GCA_041859005.1 Ignavibacteria bacterium | reverse complement strand
ATTTTCATGCCCGTAATTTCATCAATGTATTTTTTAGAAACAGGCAGGTCTGGAAAGCCAATTAGTTCTTCTTTGTTCAGAACCTTAGAGCGCCGAAGTACGGCTTTCTCTGTCAGCGATTCTAAACCGGTTCTGTATTCATTAGAGTTATACTTAATCTCATCGCCTTGTTTTATGCCGTCTTTATCAGAAAAGATAATCCAGTATTTCGTGTTTGCACTGTCATTTGCAGCAAAGCCCACTGTTGCAGCGCTAATAAAGACTAAGAATAAATAGAGTTTTAACCTTCTCATAATGTAATTTATTTAAATGATTCGAATGATTAATAAAAAAGGTTACTTAACCGATTGTTAGGTAACCTTCACAATAATTTATATTAATTTTTATCCCTGATAATTTTCAAGATAATGTGCAACTCGCATGATAAACTTACCGCCGAGAGCCCCGTCAACTAAACGGTGGTCAAATGAAAGTGTTAAGTAAACCATCGGTCTTATTACTACGAAATCTCCGTCGGGTGTTTCAAGTACTGCGGGTCTCTTTTTAATTGCACCAACGCCCATAATAGCTACCTGCGGCTGATTGATTACCATCGTTCCGATTATGTTGCCGAACACACCGTAGTTTGAAATAGTAAAAGTACCGCCTTGAATCTCATCAAGACTAAGCTTCTTAATTCGTGCTCTCTTTCCGAGGTCGTTAACACTTCTTGCAATTCCAACGAGGTTCATTCCGTCAGCGTTCTTGATGACCGGGACTATAAGTCCGCCGTTTTCCATAGCTACTGCCATACCAAGATTAATTTTGCTTCTTGTTATAGCTTTGAAAGGCTTTGTAGAGTCATCAATAATAGAATTTACCAGAGGAAAATCCTTGAGTGCTTTAATGACTGCTTCTGCAATGTACGGCATGTAAGTAAGTTTGAAACCTTCTTTCGATTCAAACTCAGGTCCTGCAAGTTTTCTTGCCTTATCAACATTTGAAAGGTCAACTTCTGCAATAGCGTTTACGTGCGGTGATATAGCTACTGATTCTACCATATGCTCAGCCATCTTCTGTCTGATATTATCAAACTCGAGTACTGAGAGTCCTTCTTCGTTATAATTAATTTCCTGTTTTGGAAGTTCTTTCTTTGCAGGTGTTGCGGATGCTTTTGCAGGTGCTGCTGTCTCAGTCTTTACGGCAGGTGCTGCACCCTTTTTTGATACATAATCTAAAATATCTTTCTTTGAAACTCTTCCATGCATACCCGTGCCTTTTATAGATGCAAGTTCAGCTAAACCGATTCCTTCTTTCTTTGCGATGTTTAAAACAAGCGGTGAATAAAATCCTCCTTCAACCGGTGTATCTTCCTCTTTCGCTGCGGGTGTTTCTGCGGCTTTTGTTTCTGCAGGTTTAGGTGCTTCCTGTTTGGGTTCTTCCTTTTTTACTTCTTCTTTTGGTGTTTCTTTTGGAGTGACGGATGCATTTGAATCTGTTTCAAGTTTAGCTAATACATTGCCGACTTCAACTGTATCATTTTCTTTATAAAGCAATTCAGCTAAGATTCCTGATTCAGGCGAGGGGACTTCTGTATCTACTTTGTCTGTAGATATTTCGAGTATTGGTTCGTCTCTTTCCACCTTATCACCGGGCTGTTTAAGCCATTTAAGGATTGTACCTTCCATGATTGACTCACCCATTTTGGGCATTACGATATCAACTAACATATAAAAATTTTCTCCTGAGTTATTGTTTTATAATATATTTAGAACAAAATCCTTCCTAAAAAATTCAGGTCACACTACTATATCAAACAGTGAGCTGATTGACTCATCCTGGTTGGTTCTGATAATTGCTTCTGCGAAAATTGTCGCAACACTCCTTACTTCTATCTTCTCTGATGTTTGTTTAAGGGGTATAGTATCAGTTACGTAAAGTTTCTTAAGCGGTGATTCTTCAATTCTTTTCATCGCTTCTCCTGAAAGGATTGCATGTGTACATGCACCGTAAATTTCCAGAGCCCCTTTTTCTTTAACTGCGTTTACTGCGTTAACAAATGTTCCTGCCGTATCAATCAGGTCGTCAATGATAAGAACATTCTTGCCTTTTACTTCTCCGATTATGTTCATAACTTCCGCAACATTCTGTTTTGGTCTTCGTTTATCGATTAGAATCAGGTCAGCATGCAGCCTTTTTGCATAAGCTCTTGCCATTTTTATGCTTCCTACATCGGGTGAACAGACTGCAAGGTTTTGAATATTTAAGTCGTAAAAGTGCTTAAGAAAAACCGCCGAACCGTAAAGGTGGTCAACCGGTATATCAAAGAAACCCTGAATTTGTGAAGCGTGAAGGTCCATTGTAATAACCCTGTCAGCCCCGGCTTTTTCGATGAGGTTTGATATCAGCTTTGCGGTTATTGAAACTCTCGGCTGGTCTTTCCTGTCCTGACGGGCGTAACCGAAATACGGTATAACGGCGTTAACTCTCAATGCAGATGAACGCTTTGCAGCGTCTATCATTATAAGTAGTTCCATTATGTTATCTGACGGAGGATTTGTTGATTGAATGATAAAAACATCGCGTCCGCGTATGTTTTCGTTGTACCTCATCCAGATTTCACCGTCCGAAAAATGTTTTATCTCGCGGTTGCCGAGATTTACTTTGAGAAGATTTGCTATTTTCTCTCCAAGGTCCTGAGAGTTTGTACCCGTAAATATTTTTAAGTCAGACATTTTTTGAAGTAAAGTTAAGTGGTTAAAAATATTAATAAAGTTCTATTAAATCAACTTCATTATTTAAATATATTTTCCCTAAATATATTTTTAAATACTACTTATAAAACTTCTTAATTGTATCACATACCTCAATAACTTGTTCTTTTTTCAGTTCAGGGAAGCACGGGAGGTTTATTCCTCTGATTGCGAGTCCTTCTGCTACTCTGAACTTTTGATAAGTGTGAGCAAACATCGGCATTGTGTGTGCCGGATAGAAAGTCGGGCGTGTTTCGATACCATTCTCGGACAGGAAATTCCTCAAAGATTCCCTTACCTTGACGCTTTCTACCAGAATTGAAAACATCCAGAATGAATGGACAGTCTCTTTCTGCTCTTTGTGACATGTTAAAGGCAGTCCCTTCAGATTTTCACAGTACAATTCTGCAATATCTCTTTTCTTCTTAATTATTTCATCGGCTCTTTCCAGCTGTGCAAGTCCGATAGCAGCACATATATTTGTCATCCTGTAATTATATCCAATGACGTCATGCCAGTACTCTCTGACGCTTGATACACCGTGCATTTTCAGATGATATGCTTTATCATAAAGGTAGTAATCGTTTGAAACAATCATTCCGCCTTCACCGGTTGTTATAGTCTTGTTACCGTAAAAACTAAATGCCGCAATATTTCCGAAAGTACCCGCATACCTGCCTTTATACTGTGAGCCGAACGCTTCCGCGCAGTCTTCAATCACAAAAAGATTATGTTCATCTGCAATTTTCATGATTGCATCCATGTCGCACATTTGTCCGTAAAGATGAACGACCATTATAGCCTTTGTTTTTGGAGTGATTTTCTTCTTTATGTCTTCGGGGTCAAGCTGCCAGGTTTCCTCTATAGAATCAACAAATACAGGCGTTGCGCCCGTATAGACAACAGCACTCACAGATGCGATGTATGTAAATGTAGGAACAATAACCTCATCGCCGGTTGTAATTCCCAGCGTTTCAAGTGCGAGGTGAAGTGCAGTTGTTCCGTTAGACACTGATGCAGCGTATTTGACTCCAATGAATTCAGAGAATTTGTCTTCAAATTCTTGTATGAATTTGCCCTTTGATGAAATCCATGTAGAATCAAGACACTCGTTGACGTACTTCTTTTCATTCCCTGATAAAACAGGAATGTACAATGGAATTCTGAAACCCATAATATTTACTTTTTAAATTTATTTACTGTTTCAACAATTTTCTTTAGGTCAATCATATCAATGCATTCAAGATTGAACGGACAAACACGTTTCCAGCAAGGCGAGCATTCAAGGTCCTTTGGGTAAAGCTTGACACCATAATCATAAAGTTCTATCTCAGCTTGACACGATAAGCCGAACCAGGCTATAATATATTTCTGTAATGCGATTGCAAGATGCATTCCGAAGCTGTCACCTGAAACAACAATATCCGGAATTGACATGTAACAAGCACCTCTTCGAATTCCTTCAGTGGAAGGTGTGTTAATAATTCTTTTCTGCTGTGAATGTGAAAATGATTTGTATATCTGCTTGTTACGGGAAGTATCTTCGCGTCCGCCGAGAAGCATAACTACGTTATTCTTGTTTTTTAGTATGTGCTTAATTAAGTAAACATGCTGCTCTATTGTCATTTTCTTGTTTGGGAACAGCTCCGAACATCCTGTGTTGAATCCGACGTAAACTTTCTTATTGTCAAACTTTATTGATTTCTTGTATTTAGCAACGTACTTCTGCTCTTCTTCGGTAAGTTCAAATACGTAGCGGTCACGCTCGTACTTTAGTTCAAATACATCATGGATAATCTCTACTCCTGTTTTTGTATTTTCTCTGAACTTTTTCTGGTCATCTATTCCGAGAATGTAGCTGTACATTGCAGCATCGTTGGCGGGTACTATCTTCCCATCCTTATTCAAAATAAAACCGAGCTTCTTTGCTGCTTTTATCTCATTTGTAAAAGCACATGCATACAATGATTTATCGGCATTCATAACTATATCGTATTTAATATTACGAGCAATCATTCTGCTCTCATCATCCCAAAGGAAAAGCTTGTCGATAAACTTGTTATTAAACAGAATCTTTTCAGCGTTAGGCAAAGTCATCCAGTGTATCGTACTAACAGGAAACTTTCTTTTAATTGCATGAAGCAAAGGTGTGTTATCCAGTACATTTCCAAGTGCATCGAGAGATATAATCAGTATCTTATTACCCATAGCACTCTCAGGGTCATCCGCACATCCTTTTTCAATACAGTTATAGTAAGGCTTGCAGGGTTTGTAACCTGAAAAGTTCTTACAATTTGGTATTTTTAATTCTTTGTGTTTCATTTTTATAGTATAATATGTTTTAAAACTTCGTTTGTTGAAAGTCCGTTTTCAATACCACATTTTTCTTTGTCGCTGCTGCAGTTTGAGTCGCAGAATTCTTTCGTTACTTCAAGGTTAATAGATTTCTTATTCATCACTCCCCATATCTTCACACAGCTCATATCACGCTTGCAGTGTATTCCAATACATTTCCTGTCAAGAGCATCTGCTAAATGAATAGGACCCGTGGAGGAGCAAATCATTAAATCGGTCGTTGAAATAATTTTAATAAGCTTTCTTAAACTATCTATATCATCGGATACGTTGTATATCCTTTTATCGTTAAGAGATTTCACCTTTTGTTTAAACTCTTTTGTCATTTCGAAAGCTGTTAATAATAAAGCAAAATCTTTATCGGGATACTTCTTAAGGATTTTCTGTATCAGCCTGAAGTATTTTTCTTCGCTCCAGTTCGGCGAGGAATTCTTTGAACCGGTATGCAGAATTATTTTGTATGTACTTTCGCTGATACCTATTGATTTAAGGAATTCATTAATTTCAGCTTTCTCGATATCAGATACATAAATTTCGGGCTGATAGTTGTTTGTTACCACACCTGTTTTTCTGGCAAGGTCCATGCAGTAATCTGCTTCATGCCGAAGAGGGTTGTAATTTTTGCGTGAAACGCTTCCCATAAATGTAATGACTTCATAGAATATCCTTCCGACCCCAATCCTTTTTTTAATCCCGCCCCAGAACATCTGGTATGCGGCACGTTCAGTAGGAAGAATCAGAAGTCCGTAATCAAACTTATACTTCCTGATTTGTTTTACTACGTTCCAAAAAGTATTTTTAGAAAGGTCATCAGTGATTCTTGCGTCAACATAAGGGTTATTATCAAAAATAACTGCAGTGTTAGGCTGTGTAAGAGTTGCAACGAAAGCATCAGGGTATGCCTTCTTTATCTCGCGTGGGATTGCTGTTGTCATTACAACATCTCCAACCCTGTCGGTACGCACTATTAAATACCTTCTCGACATTTACTTCAGAGGGATTTTAATTTTATTCTTCTCGAGCAGTTCTTCGAGCTTTGAAAGTATAAGCGGTTTGGGAAGTTCAGTCATGCATATATTTCCGATATTACACTCAAGCAGGTTGCAGTGCAGGCATTCGAGTTTTGTATTCTGAACAGTAACATTCTGTTCTCCGTAAGGTCCCTGAAGATCAGGATTAGTCGGACCGTAAATACCAAGAACCGGCACTTCGACAGCACCCGCCAGATGCAGCGGACCTGAATCATTACCGATTATTACTTTACATTTCTTTATGATAGCAGCGAGATATCTGATTGAACTATCCGGTATTATAAAAACACTACCGTCTGTGTTTGATTTTATTTCCCGGGCTTCTATAAGTTCCTGTTTTGTGCCCCATAGTACAATAAACTTTACTTTGTATTTTGCTGATACAAGTTTTATCAGTTCTATGTAATCTTTTATTTTATAACGTTTTGATTCCCATCCGCCCGTGATTGCTATACCGATAATATTCTCATTCTGAATATTGTTGTCTGATAAAAACTTTTCAGCAAATTCCTCATGTACTACATTTACTGAGAGATTAAGTTTTTTGGATACGATGGGTATATTTGCATTTATTAGCGCATCCAGATTGAAATCTGTGTTATGCACTATACCGCCGCGCCCTATTCCTTTTATATTATAAGCATAGTTCCTTCCTCGGAATTTAAAACCTACTCTATATTTTGCTCCGGTTATGTATGTAAGGAAAGCTGTACGTGGGTTGCAGTACAGGTCTATTACAAGGTTGTATTCTTTGTTTCGTATGTGTCTAATAAGGTCGTACGATTTATCTATCTTAGCGTCATAAGTAAGAACCCTGTCGATGTAGTGATTATCCATGAGAACATCGCGGTTCTTAATCAATGTTAAATAATCAATTTTAGAATCGGGGAAGTATGCACGAAGATTCGGCAGAACGGGAGTTGACATCAGCACATCGCCGATACCGCCGAATTTTATCACAAGAATCCTTCTTATTTCATCTTTATTAATCTTCAAATCATATATTCTCTAAAATAATAAAATTGTTGTATGCTTTAGCTTTAGGTTCAGAGTTCAAAATACTTTGTTTTTGTTTATAATCGCAGAGATGACGTATCATGCACTCTTCGCAGAGAGGGTTCACTGCCTTGCATACATTCCTTCCGAAACGGATAAGGTTTGTATGAAAGCTAACCTTGTGTTTATCAGGTACAATTTCCTTCGACGCATCAAACGTTTCATCGGGCGTTTTTGTATCGACGAGACCTATTCGGTTCATTATTCTGTGTACATGCGTATCCACAGGAAATACGTCCCTGTCCATACCGAATGCAAGAAGGCATGAAATCGTTTTTTTACCGATGCCCTTGTGCTTCAGAAGCTCATCATAAACTTCATCGTTGGATAATTTTTTAAGATGATTTAGCGACAGGCTTCCATGTTCTTTCTTCACATTCTGAAGCATTTCCTTTATCTGCGCAGCCTTTGTGTTAGTGAGACCGCATACTTTTATGGCATTCTTTATCTTCGGAAGGGGAGCATTCATCACTTCTTCCCAGCTGCCGATATTTTCTTTCAGGTTTCGGAATGCTACGTAGGAAGTCTTATCAGTCGTATTTTGCGATAGCTTTGTGGCAATTAGTACGTCCATCAGTTTCGGCTTAGTATTTGATAGTTTTCTTTGCTCGCCGAAATGTTCTTCGAGAGTGTTTATTATCTTATTTACTCTTAATGCTGACAAATCTATTTCAAAATCTTATTAATGATAACGTTTACTATTCGTCCTGCAGTCTTGCCGTCGTAATATTTCAGTGTTTTTGTTTTCTTGAATTTCCCCGCGAAAATATTCTTCAGCTCTCTTTCAATCAGTTTTTCATTACTGCCACAAAGGACGTTAGAGCCGTGTTTAATGGTTATAGGTCTTTCGGTGTTTTCTCTGAGCGTCAGGCACGGGATATTGAGGAAAGAAGTCTCTTCCTGAATGCCTCCTGAATCTGTGATAACCAGCTTTGAAGAATTTATGAGAGAAAGGAAATCGATGTACCCAATCGGCTGGGTAAGTACCAGGTTGCGTATATCCTCAAGACTCTTGTACAGATTAAAGTTTTCTATCATCTTTAACGTACGCGGATGAACGGGAAACACAATGTCGGTATCTGGGCTTAACTTATTAATCTTTTTGAATATGTTAAGTATCTTTACGAAGTTTTCTTTAGAATCTACGTTTGAAGGTCTGTGCAGAGTTACAAGTGCATAGTCCTTTTTCGTAAGGCAGAGTTCCTTGTGTACATTCGACTTCTTCGCAAGCTGAAGATAACAAACAAGAGAATCAATCATTATATTGCCGGCAAAGAAAACATTGTTT
>JBHELA010000094.1:0-20100 GCA_041859005.1 Ignavibacteria bacterium | reverse complement strand
AATAGCACATCTTATAACTGCAGGTTCTGACTTCTTCTTAATGCCATCAAGATATGAACCGTGCGGACTGAACCAGATGTACAGCCTTAATTACGGAACATTACCCATTGTAAGAAACGTTGGCGGACTTGCGGATACTGTTATTGACATAGACCATGCTAATGGAAACGGATTCTCATTTAAGGAGTTTGAGCTTGAAGGAATAGAGTCATCATTTGACAGAGCATTAAGATTGTATAAAGATACCGCTAAGATGAAGTCAGTTATAAAAAGAGGAATGACTTCTGATTTCAGCTGGGACAAGTCAGCAAAGGAATACCTTGACTTGTATCAAAAGATATCGTCCTAAACTAAATTGATTTATTCATAAGTTTATTTCTAAGAACAACCATAGCAATAATAGTTATAATCGTCATAAAAATTGCACCTGATATAAACGGATAGTGATAATCAAACCTATCATAAATAAACCCGCCCCAGAGTGGACCCAGAAATCTTGCAAGAGAGCTTAATGACTGGTTTATACCAAGCACACCACCCTGATCCTGCCTGCTTACATTCTGTGAAATTAAACCAAGCGCCATAGCATTGTTTAGTCCGTTACCAAATGCAAGTATTGTGAGTACGGCAAGAAGAATCCAGACGTTGGTTGAGAATGGAATGAAAAACAGTCCGATGGCAACTAATACATTCCCGAATATTACGGATTTATCTTCGCCGATGTATTTCTTAAATGGTTTTATAAGAGTTGACTGAACGATAGCTGCTATAATTCCGAGGAAAGATAAAAGATATCCCGTCTGTTCTTCGTTCATATCCAGTCCTTCTTTTCTCTCGATAAAATACTGGAAATTTCCGAATATGTTTGCGAACGAGAATGTTATGAAGAAGAATATAATTACGTATATGCCTACGTCCTTATGCTTCAAGACATCGTTTACTGCTTTAAGATTGACAATCTTTACATCCCTGAAACTGAAATTGAGTTTATTACTGATTCTTAAATCTTCGGGCAAAGTTTCCTTGAATATTGATATACAAACAATGAGAGAAATCAGTGAAAAAACAGCAGAGAAAATCAGCGGTACGCCGTAACCAAAATAGTGAGAAAGAAATCCGCCAAGTGCAGGTCCGAACACAAACCCAAGTCCAAATGCAGCACCAATAATTCCCATTCCTTTTGAGCGGTCTTCAGGAGTTGTGACATCCGATACTACTGCCTGTGCGGCTGAGAGGTTGGCAGAAAAGAAACCTGCAAAAGCTCTTGCAATAAAAAGCAAAGATACAGATGGTATTACATTCGTAAAGACGAGCGCCATTAAAGTATATGCAATCACATTGCCCGCAAGAGACATTTTCAAAATTGGTTTTCTTCCGTAAACATCAGACAAAGAACCCCAGACAGGTGTAAATATAAACTGCATAAGGGAATAGATACCCGTTAGAAGACCGATTTCAGTCTTGTTCATTACTAAAACTTTTTCAGTAAAGAATGGAAGTACGGGTATGATTATTCCGAAACCAAGAAGGTCGATAAAAATTACAAGAAATATTACAAACAGCGCTTTTTTGTTATTCATATATTAAAATCCTTCGCTGACAGGTATCGGGCAGAAAGAAACCACGAAAATAAAATATGAAAACCATCCGAGTATAATTCTTGACCTTCCAAGCGGCTCGTTTAAATCTCTGCAAACAGGCGGATGTTTGATTTTAATTATAAAAAGTATCAGTAACGCCCAAACAAGCCAGTTGATTGAACCAATTGTTATGTTAATATCTAATAACGGCAGTATTCCAAGAACTCCGAAAAACAACAATGTATAGAAAACCACATATCCAATATACTTAGACTTCTCTCCAAACATTGTATATGAAATATGTCCTCCGTCAAGCTGTCCCACTGGCATCATGTTCAGTGATGTAATAAGCAAACCGAACCAACCTACGCATAAAAAGGGATAGTGATAAATTTCATTCATTGGCGGAATAAAGACACTTCCGTTCAAAGAAAATAACTTTTCAAGAAGCAGAAATATAAGGTTGTACCCGAATGTAAGACCACCTGTAGGTATTCCGGTTAGAGAATACTCCGGGTGTATCTGATACAGATAATCAAGAGAAGGAAGAGTAGCGAATCCTATAACGAGAAAAATTAATGTTAATACCCAACCCGCAATTGGTCCTGCGATACCCACATCAAACAATGATTTTCTCGAATGATTCGGTGAAAGCATCTTTATAACCGCCCCCATTGTTCCGAAAGGGTTAAGAAACAAAAATGGAAAGGGTATATAATAGGGAAGAGTAACTTCAATTTTATGATATCTTGCTGCAAAGTAATGACCAAATTCGTGAACGGTTATGACGCTAAGAATAAGAATCGAATAAGTTAATCCTTTGCTAAAATTATCAAGCTGAAAGGGGTCAATGTTCAGCCATCCAACTCCTGCAAGCGTTGTTGTAAAAAATGTTAGAAGAAACAGTAAAATGTTAATTATGAATAGAGGTTTCTTTCTTCTATTAATATAATCACTTCGTGTATCGCTTCCTTGATAGTAGTTTTCATTTGAATCCTGCATTGACAAAAATAAATTTAATATATTTGAAAATCAATTTTATAAAGAACCTTTAAATTGACTGTAATAATTCATAATTTGCATAAAAATTATTTTGGACAACACCGAAAATAAGAATGAAAACAACAGAGTAAAAGCACCGCTTGCTAATATGCAGCCTGCATTTTTTGTAATTACAACTTTGATTGTTGTTTTTATTACTTATCAGATTTTCGGCGGACTCATGAGTTTGTTCATATACGGTGAAGACCTTAAAACGCTCGATACTGATGTCAACACAGCGCGAATAATAATATCCTTCTCACAATTCATGTTTATTCTTGTCCCTGTACTTTTGCTTAATATGCTTCAGGGAAGTAAGCCGAAAGAAACATTCAAGTTGAATAAACCCAAAATGTCCATTTTCTGGATGGGTATTGCCGGGATGATAATTGTTCAGCCTGCATTGCAGTCCTACATGTACCTGCAGAACTTATTGCTTAAATCAATTCCGTTTGGAGGAGAAGCGTTAAAGCAGATTAAAGATTTAATGGATACGCTGGAAGCGCTGACTCTTAACCTCGTGAATGCTCACAGTATAGGAGAGTTTGTGTTTGTCGCTTTTGTGATTGCCGTTACACCTGCCGTATGCGAGGAGTTTTTCTTCAGAGGACTTGTGTTTCATAACTTTGAACGCACAATGATCAGCAGTAAAGCAATATTCCTGACGGGGTTTATATTTGCCGTATTCCATTTTCATCCTTTTAACCTGATACCGTTAATTCTTTTAGGTTATTATCTTACGTATGTTGTATATTATTCAAGCAGCATATTTACCGGAATAGCGGTTCATTTTGTGAATAATTTTTTGTCGGCTTATCTTGTTTTCCGCTACGGTAAGGAAGGATTTGAAAACCCTGACGGTACAATCTATGACAATATGCCGCTGCTTGTTACCGGTATAATATCTTTTGTTTTATTTATCATAATTCTGAAAATAATAAAGACCAAGGGCACTAAAAATAAAGATAAAATTGTGATTGATGTCTAATACTTTAACAAGGGTGTTAATAAGCATTATTGGCATTCCGCTGATTCTGGTGTCAGTTTACCTGGGCGGATATGCTTTCTTTGCATTAGTATTACTGCTTCAGACATTATGTTTTTATGAACTTCTGATAATGTTCCGAGAAAAGAAATTAATGGCTGATATCTATTCTTCAGTTTTATTATCCATAATTACCATAACATTCTATATATATTTCCCGGAATATTTTCATTCTGTATTCATATCTTCAGTGCTATTCACTTTTCTGTTGATATCATTTGGCAGAAAAGAAAACAAAGTTAAAACAACAGGACTTGTTTTATTCGGACTGGTCTATATTACAGTACCGTTCACGATGCTTTATGAACTCGGAACGAACTATCTTTTAGTATTTCTGTTGTTATTCCTGATTTGGTCTAACGATAGTTTTGCTTTTTTCGGAGGTAAGTATTTCGGGAAACACAAGTTTTCAAAGATTAGCCCGAATAAAACTGTTGAAGGTCTGATTTCCGGATTTGTATTTACAATATTAACATCCATCATTTTTCATTTTATTACCAGAGAAATTACATTAACCGACAGTCTCGTGATAGGAAGTCTGATAAGTGTACTGGCTCCAACTGGTGATTTGTTCGAATCATTCATGAAAAGATACACGGGTGTAAAAGACTCATCGCACATAATACCGGGACACGGAGGAATACTCGACAGATTCGACAGTTTAATATTCTGCACACCCTTTATATATATTTATTTTAAGCACATAAAATATTTAATAAATTAACTTGATTGAATAAATTAATTTTATAATTTTCACATAAATAATCTTTAATGTTGAAAAGAAGCAAAGATAAGAAGAAAGAAAGGAATAATCCAATGGAACCGTATGACGACGACGTCATGAACGAACCAGAGGATAATGAAAAGTATTCAACAGACGACGACGAACTTTTTGAGGAAGAGAAAAAACTATTAAGAAAGAAGCCAAAGGCAAAGTTAGTAAGCGTTTATGAACTTATCGGTAAACCCGAAAAGTACTACAAAGACGGAAACATAGATAAGAAGAGATATCTTGAATTACTGACCTTAATAGAAAAGCATAACGTTCTTGTCCATTTCAACAGCGAATACACAACTAAAGAAAAATACGAATTTATAACGAACGAAGTTTTTGCTCAGTTTGTAGAAAACGACAAAGGCAAGACGAGCAAGGTTTTTGTCTACGAGGATTATCACCCCGATAAGTACACCGAGATAGAAGACGGGGAGGAGTTTACCTGATTGGCACTCTTAAGCAGCAATTCGGGCAATCTCGGCTCATCTGTTATTGACTTCAATCTAAGAGGAACGGACGGCAAGCATTACAGCATAGGCAGTTTCCAAAGCCCAAGGGTTCTTGTTATTATTTTCATGTGCAATCACTGTCCTTACGTAAAAGCAGTTATCGATAGGTTTGTGAGACTGCAGGCGAAGTATATTAATGAAGGAATTCAGTTCATAGGAATTAATCCTAACGATTCAGAATATTATCCGGAGGATTCCTTTGAGAATATGATAAATTTTGTCAAAGAAAGAAAAATTAATTTTCCTTATCTTGCTGATGTTACTCAGAAGACTGCAAGGGCTTATGATGCGGTTTGTACTCCGGATATTTATGTATATGATTCAAACAGAATACTAAAGTACAGGGGCAGGCTTGATGATAACTGGAAAGAAGAAGATAAAGTAACAAGACATGATCTCAACGATGCGATAAAGTCGCTTTTAAACGGTGAAGAAATAATCAAAGAGCAGATGCCTTCAATGGGCTGTTCAATTAAATGGAAGAAATAAAAATTACTTATATGCCAAAACTCGTAATAGTTAGACACGGACAATCGCAGTGGAACCTTGAAAACAGGTTCACGGGCTGGATTGATATAGATTTATCAACAAAGGGAATTGAAGAAGCTCACAATGCAGGTAAGATGCTTCAAGGATATAAATTTGATATGGCATTTACCTCTGCACTGATGAGAGCCCAGAAAACTCTTGATATAATTCTTAATGAAATTGGACAGGTTAATATTCCTGTTGAAAAAGACCAGGCATTGAACGAAAGAATGTACGGCGACCTTCAGGGATTAAACAAAGACGAGACAAGAAAGCAGTATGGAGAAGAACAGGTAAAGTTATGGAGACGCAGTTACGATATACAGCCTCCGAACGGCGAGAGCCTTAAAGATACTGCCGCCAGAGTTCTTCCTTACTGGGAAGCAAAGATTGTTCCTGAGTTAAAAGCAGGAAAGACCATTTTGATATCAGCACACGGAAACAGTCTGAGAGCGTTGATAATGCATCTTGAAAATATTTCAAAGGAAAAGATTCTCGAAACAGAGATACCGACCGGAAACCCTAAGATATACGAGCTGGACGAAAATCTTAATGTATTAGAAACCAGATATCTTTAGTTTGAACAGAAAGCCCGGTATAAAGAATATTATATTCGACCTGGGAAATACACTCGTGTATTTTAACTTCGGCTACTTTTACAGCGGAATCGCCGAAAGGGAGAAAAGACTCAATGCGGTAAAGTTTAAGAAGTTTATCATTGAGAATAAACTTGATGTCAAGCTGATAAAGGGAAGACTAAAGCACAGAGACCTATTCAAAAAGCTTAAAAGGAAGTTTGACCTTAAGATAGGATACAATGATTTCATTTATTTTTATTCGGATATATTCTGGGTGAACGAAAGCATGAAGAAATTTCTTGAAAAGATATCGAGAGTTAAAAAATATAAGTTATACCTTTTATCAAACACGGACGCACCTCATATTAATTTCATTGACAACAACTTCCCTTTTATCAAGATAATCAAAAACCGGGTTCTATCGTTCAGGGTAAACATGGCTAAACCGGATAAAAAGATATTTAAATATACACTCGATAAGTTTAAACTTCTTCCCGAAGAGACGGTACTGATAGATGATATGAAAGATAATATTCTTTCGGCTCAGAAGCTCGGTATTAAAACTATACATTACAGCAGGCACAGGAAGTTCACAAGCGAGTTTTCAAAACTGATTAAGTCCGTAAAATAATAAGTTTCGTTTAGAAAAAAGGAACTACGTCACTGTCTCTTTAATTATACATTTTTGGAATATTTGTTAAAATCTTTTTATCATCTATTCTTCGAAAAGTATACGTATGAATTTTCTGCATTAGTCAAGGATGCAAATGAATAAAAATGGGTTAATTTATTATAGCCATTAAATCTTTTTTAACCTATATTCCCAGTAAAATATTTTAACTCTTTAACCTTATATATTATATCTTTTATTTCTTATTCGTTGAAAATTTCAAAATAAAGGTAAGGGACTAATTATTTACTTGACATACTTAACAATGTTAACTATATTTGTACAGTTAATTAAAATTATAAGTGGGAATATTAGAAAGAAAAGACCGTGAAAAGCAAGAAATGATTGACCTAATACTCGATGAAGCAATGAAATTGATTATTGAGGAGGGGTATGATAATATTACAATGCGCAAAATTGCTGATAAAATTGAATATAGTCCTACAACGATCTACTTATACTTCAAGGATAAATCCGAGATTCTATATAGTTTACTCAATATTTCGTTTGATAAATTCTATACCGCACAGATGAGTATTCAGCATATAACCGATTCCAAGGAAAGGCTTTTGGCACACGGACTTGCATACGTGAATTTTGCAAAAGATAACCCTAATTACTATGATTTGATGTTTATTCTTAAAGAACCGACTGAAAATATGAAAGACCCAAAAGACTGGCAAACATCAACAAGAACTTATGATTTGCTTAAAACTAACATAAAACAATGTATGGAAGACGGTTACCTTGAAGATACTGATATCGAGGTCGTTGCCTTTACTCTATGGTCTCTTGTTCACGGTATAGCATCATTGATAATTAAGCGTGGATTTATGATACCTGAGCCATTCAGAGAGTACCTTATTTATAATTCGATTCAGTATGCTTTTAAAGGAATGTTTTTGAAGTAGAAAATTTTTTGTAACAATACTTAACAATGTTAATAATATTAAACACATTAATAATTTAAAATAAAATCATGAAAGCAACTTTATTATTCTTTGTAATACTGGTATTGTTGGCAGGATATACTCAAGCTGAGATAGATCCGTTAACTGACAACGGTATTATTGAGGGGAAGGTCATAGACCACGATACTCAAAATCCTATTGCTGATGCAGTAATAAAAATTTTATCGTTAAATCAAAAAACCGGCTCAGACGATAAAGGTAACTTCAAGTTTGAATATTTAAAAAATGGAAATTATATTCTTGAAGTTTCTGCTATTGGTTATAAAACTATTATGAAAACCGATATAGTTATTTCATCAGGAAATCCCGTATCAATAATTGTGGAAATGAATTCTACAAGTTTCACAACAGAATCTATCAATGTTGATGCAAATTATTTTGATAAAAATTCTGATGTGAACATAAGTGCGGTTAATCTTGACTATGAAGAAGTGAGGCGTTCACCCGGGGCGTCGGAAGATATTTCAAGAATGCTGCAAACAGCACCCGGAGTATCTGTTTTAAACGACCAGAGAAACGACCTTGTTGTACGCGGCGGCTCACCATCTGAGAACTTATTACTTTTAGACGGTGTTGACCTTCCGAACTTAAGTCATTATGGCTCACAGGGCACTACAGGCGGAGCAATCACATTCCTAAACTTGAAATTTATTCGCGAAGCAGATATCTATACAGGTGGATTTTCTTCAAAATTTGGTGACAGGCTCTCCAGCGTAGTCGATATTAAACTCAGAGAGGGAAGTTTTACGAATTATATCAACAATATTAATCTTTCTTTCGCAGGATTCGGCGGTACATTCGAAGGTCCTTTATCAAAGAAATCTTCATATCTTTTTTCAATAAACAGAAGTTATCTGGATTTGTTAAAAGGTGCACTCAGACTTTCAGCAACTCCTAATTACTGGGATTTTAATTTAAAACTTACGCATAAATTTGACGAAAATAACGTATTGAATTTAATTGGATTTTCTGCACTGGATAAGATTAACTTTGTTGTTGATGAAGAAACTAAGGTGGATGATTTCCCTTATAATTCAGACAATAAAACAAACACATATACAGGCGGGATCGTTTATAGGCATCTGAATAAAGACGGCTACATTCAGGCAGTTGTTTCCAATACTAATACAAATTACTACAGTGATAATATTTACGCTCCAACAAATGTAAGAGAGTATTATCTTGATAACATTGAAAACGAATTAAATTACAAAGTAGAAATTAATAATCGCCTTTCAAAATCTTTTTTCCTGACTGTTAATGCCGGAGGTAAATGGGGGAAATTCAATAATGATATATTTTCCGTTCAGGACACGACACCTGAAGGTTATGTGATTCCTGAACTAAAGGTTAACAATTCAATTAGTAACACAAAACTATTTGCAGGCATTAATATAACGAATAAATTTCTTAAAGACAGATTGGTTCTTAATTACGGATTAAGGTATGATTATTTCGATTATATTAATAATAAAAGCACAATATCTCCGAGAGTAGGTGCATCCTTTTATGTAACTAACTCAACTATCGTAAATGCCGCCTATGGAATATTCCATCAGACACCATTAAACATCTGGCTTGCATCGGATCCGAGAAATACAGAACTGAACAGTATGAGGAGTGACCATTATATAGCAGGAATAGAGCAAATAATTTCACATGATATTAAAATTGTTGCTGAAGTTTACGAAAAAATATACAGTGATTATGCTGTAAGTGTTAATGACCCTAATTATATATTAATAGATGGAGGGGTAAACTTCGGACCTAATATTGTCGGTTATGCATCAAGCAGCGGGCATGGATATATAAGGGGTATTGATTTATCAATTCAGAAGAAATTATCAGGCAACGGAATATACGGTTCTGTAAATTATTCTTATACTAAATCAGGTTTCACAGCATTAACAGGAGGAGAAAAACAGGCTGCATTTGACCCCACTCACCAATTCACAGTAATCGTTGGTTATCAGGTTGCTGATGACTGGTTAATTGGTTTAAAATTCAAGTATGCAGGGGGCAGACCTTATACACCATTTGACCCGGTTCTCTCAACACAACTCGGAAGAGGTGTCTGGGATATGAGCAAATTCAACGATGAAAGGTATCCTTCATACAGCAGACTTGATGTAAGGGTGGATAAAAAATTCTACATAAAAAATGTTTGTTTAACAACATACTTTGAACTTCAAAATGCATACAACAGAGAAAATGTTTATGGGTATTTCTGGAACAAAGCAAAGAATGAGCAGGGAACAATTTATCAATGGGGTTTCTTTCCAGTAGGTGGTTTTAATCTTGAGTTTTAAAATATGAAATATTACAGAATGAAGAAAATACCTTTTATTAATGGTCGTACGAAAGAGATTAGCTTTGTTCTGCAATCATAAATTTCAAAAAAAGGGGCTGCAATGCAGTCCCTTTTAATTGGTACTTACAGAGTTTTATTTAAAATCTTTTTATTATAAAATCCTTGGCATGTCCGTTGCTGAAGCTCTCGTGAGATTCTATCATCGCATAGGCATTATGGTTATGAATGCTTTCGAAGTTCTCTGCTTCTACGTGATACCATAATATCTTCTCGTTCTGCTTTAGTCTTGTTACAACGTTTCTTACTACGTCTTCTACGAAGACAGGGTTTTCATAAGCTTTTTCAGTAACGTATTTTTCATCATCCCTTTTCAGGAGAGTGAACAGTTCACAGCTTGCACTTTGCTCAACAATGCTGATAATATCTTCGAACCAGACAATATCATTAAACCTGACCGCAACCGTTACTTCACCGCGCTGATTGTGTGCACCATATTTAGAAATGTTTTTTGAGCACGGGCAAAGAGTCTTAACAGGAACAACCACTGTCATAATAACATCTTTCTTGTTTTTGTTCATGACTGCATGAAACTTAATCCTGTAATCGATTAGCGAGGGTTTCTTGCTGACAGGTGCGAGCTTTTCTTTGAAGTAAGGAAAGTCAAGTTCGATATGTGCCGAATTTGCGTGAAGCTTGTTCTGCATTTCTTTAAGTATTTCAAAAATAGAATCAATATGTATCTCTCTCTTGTTCATTAGCACTTCAACGAACCTGCTCATGTGTGTGCCTTTAAACTCTTTAGGAAGGTCAACTGTCATAGCCACTGTTGCAACTGTATGCTGAATCCCATTATCCCTGTCTTTGACAGTAATTGGGTATTTGAGGCTTTTAATGCCGACTTTATCGATTGGTATATCACGTATATCTGCCTGATTTTGTGTGTCAGGAAGTGAGCACTTTATCTCTTCTGTAATTGTGTTATTTTTATGCATTATAAATTTTTATTATTTGGATTCGATACTGCACCCGAAGGGACTTTTATCGCAGTCTATTGAGATGCTGAAGAAAGTATCGTTATTCCCTAAAACAAAATTCCAAATATAAAGTTTATCGGATTCGGGAATGAGGGCTTTCATGATTTCAGTTTCTTTCACAAATTCAAAACTACCTTCCGGGAAATCAGCGGGAATCTTATCAACGGGTTTATTGTATTCGAGCAGAAACATCATTATGTTTCCTATATTGGGATAGTTTTTTTCGGTTACTATGCCGAGAAGTTTCCAGTCAGTTGTTTTTGAATCGATGCCGCACTCTTCGGAGGCTTCACGGACTGCACATTGAAAGGGAGATTCTGCAATATCGGTCTTGAGTTTGCCGCCAGGAGGAGATAAAAATCCCATATTAGGATTCTTAGCACGTTTTAGTAAAAGAAAGTCTCCTTCGGAGTTTTTAATATAAAGCAGAGTAGCGAGCTTCAACGGGCAAGCAGTGTAAGAAATAACAGGGAAGTGTTATTTTGCTTCCCTGTGTAAAACGTGTTTCTTTGCGAATCTGTCGTATTTCTTGAGTTCGAGTCTTTCTTTTGTATTATTTCTGTTTTTATACGAAACGTAAACACTCTTGCCTTTGTGTTCACCTTCAATGCTTACGAGTTTAATCTTTATTCTCGCACCTTCTTTTTTCTTTGCCATGGTAAATTAGTTTAAATTTAATAAGTACCGGAGGAGGGACTTGAACCCCCGACCTGCGGATTATGATTCCGACGCTCTAACCAGCTGAGCTACTCCGGCAGCATGTTTCTGAAAAATGCTAAAAAATAAGGGCAAGACTAACAATTTGCCCGGGCATTATTTACAGAACAATGAAAATAATAATTTCTATGCGATAATTCAATGTATATGTTTGGAAAATTTTAAATGTATTCGGAGAGCTTTGAAATTAGTAAAGATAAAATCCGCACAAATAAGAGTCAAAAAAAATGATTAAAACTGATAAGAAAACAGCATATTTTTTTGATAAAAGCTTGTAGTTTGAAAAAGCGGAAAAATGGGCTGTTTTATGGGTTTGGTTCAAACCATTCTCAAGCCTAATTAGAGCGCAAGCTAAGCGCAAGATAGAGCTAAGATAAAAAATAAAGAATGGTGTAAAATAAAGTACTGTAATTACAATTATAAACTATAAACATTTCGTCCCTAAAGGGACTTTATTAATTAGCACATAAAATTTCTATAAACATTTCGTCCTAAAAGGGACTTTAAATCTTAATATGTGCGATATTAATGACAAGCGGTGTTAAATGATACACGTAGTAATTATAGAATTTGCTTTTATTCTTTCTGTATCCTTCTATTATTAATCACAACGGTAATTAAAACTCTGACATACCAAAATTTTTGCACTATTCGATTTTGAGCGAAAAACAAAAGAAGTGCAAAGAAAAAAACTTTTTCACAAAAGAAAAATGTCGGAGTTTTAGGATTTGCTGTGATTAATAGTAGGAAGAGCATGTAAGAGCAGGGAGAGCAGGAAGAACAGGAAGAACATGTAAGAGCAGGAAGAGCAGGAAGAGTAGGGAGAGCAGTAAGAGCAGGGAGAGAAGGGAGAGCAGGGAGAGCAGGAAGAGCAGGAAGAACATGTAAGAGCAGGAAAAGCAGGCAGAGCAGGAAGAGCAGAAAAAGCAGGGAGAGAAGGAAAAGCAGAAAAAGAGAAGGGGGAGAAATGGGTAGTCTTATGTTGAAAAAAGAATTATAAATGACTAAATTAACATAATGAAAATGAGCAGCAGATTAGCAATTCTTTTCTCATTTATGATTCTCTTAGCAATACCGGCAGAATCATATTCACAGGACGGATGGTGGAAAGAAAAGAAATTTAAATCGGAGACCGCGAAGAAGAAATATGAGCTTTGCAAGAGGACATTTA
This sequence comes from Ignavibacteria bacterium, assembly GCA_041859005.1. Classification (GTDB taxonomy): domain Bacteria; phylum Bacteroidota; class Ignavibacteria; order Tepidaquicellales; family Tepidaquicellaceae; genus CAIKZJ01. The sequence continues at coordinate 7,170 of JBHELA010000094.1, read as the reverse complement.
AGGAAATTTCCAACGGATTTTCTTACGGCAGTGTAAGTCTGATAAGCAAATATTTTAACGGAGAAGTATTCCTTGATATTATGAGCAGTGAAAAAGGCTATTACAGTACCGGTCAGGCGGAATACATTGTTTCAGATTTCATAGATTATTTTAAAGTAACGAGCGTAAAACTAATTAATTCATACTACAAGAATTCTTATGCTTTCGTAATGGGCAAGTATTCTTACAATATCGGTTCGGGAAAACGTGAACTTAAATTATCTGTTTCTCTGAGGTACCAGAATGATTCATGGTACATCGACCAGATAAACCTGAATTAAAAAACTTAAACACTTCCGCACTTGTACTTAACTTACTTATTCCCCCGCAAGTATAAAGTGATGTCAGTATTGCTGATAGTGCTGCTGATATGGATATTCGCTGTAAAGATTACCTCGAACTACATCATCTCAAAGGCTTCAGAGACGGAAGAACAGATAATAAAAGAAAAGAACGAGGAACGGGAAAAATACCTCGATATCAGTTTTAAAAACCTTACTGCCGGACTTAATGAAGCGTCATTAAAAATATCCGGAAATCTTGATGTAAGAAAAAACATTGAGAGAAGCGATATGAAAAGGCTTTATGAGGTTGTGTTCAATGCAACCTCCGGGGATAAATATGATATTGAGATATTTGATAAAAGAATCGAGCAGGTTTTTTACAAAGGAAAGCAGCTTTATCCCGAAATAATACTGATACAAAAAGCACTGAACGGAAAGTCCACGATGCTTATAAAGGAGATTGGGTTTTTCACTTATCTTATTAAGTACACGCCCATACTCAGACTGGATAATGAAGCAAATGTGCAGGGTGTTCTTGTTTGCGGAGTTCTGATAGACAGCAAATACAGTCCCTCGCAGTATGAATTCAACGGCAATCTTTTCACGGAAGAAATTTCAAAAGATTTTACGGAGCCCGTCAGAATAATACCCGCAGGATTGCAGGATACTTTCAATAATAAGGATTCGCTTGCATCTCTTTACGGAAAATCGGAACTTCGGGGTGAAGAAGGAAATATAATAGGGCATCTTAAATATCCGAAGTACAATTTTACCGAGCATAAGAATAACATTGAAGAGCTTTCTGGAACTCTGCTTTCTGTACTCGGATTTCTTTTTACGATTCTTTTAATACCCATACTGCTGAAATTTGTAAACCTGTTTAAATCAATCTGGATAAGGCTTTTTCTTTTCCTTATAACGCTTCTTGTGGTAAGGTTCTTCTGGATATTAAGCGGATTTCCGTCAGCATTCATGGATCAGGAGCTTTTCAATCCCCAGTTCTTCGCTTCAAAACTCGGGGGCGGAATCTTTCAGTCGCTCGGTGATGTACTAATTACCATATTATTCGTAGTCGTATATTCCTCTTTTTTAATCAAGAATGTATTTACGCATTTTGCTGCAAGCAGGCAGGAAAAAAACGGATTCAGGATTTTCCACATCGGATTATTCCTGTTTGTTATCGCAGTATATTTCGGATTGTTCAACGTTTACGGCAGTGTTATTCAGAGCCTTATATTTGATTCTAACATCAAGCTGCTCGATAAGTCAAACATCATACCCGACACACCGCTATTTGTTATACAGCTTTCGATACTTCTGATAACTTTTGCATATATACTTATAAATGTATCGCTTGTAATAATACTTATCAGCAGTTCGAGAAATGTTTCACAGTTTAAGTTTTACAGGAAGACGTTTATATTCATACTTTTTCTTTTATTCCTTGCCATAAACGAGTTATTCAATGCTGTTCAAATAGATTTTTACATAATCGATGTTTACAGGATTATAATAACATTTCTTGTTTTCTTAATATCGACTTATTTCTTCAGGCAGATAAGTTCGAAGAGAAACATTCCGCTTTTTACAGTGAAGAATTTATCTTTGATTCTTCTCGGGTGTATTATAATAACGCCTGTGCTTATACTCGAGTTTACGAAATCGCAGGAGACGTTCTACGTTGAAAAGATAGGCGCTGAGCTCACGGAGAATCAGAGTGACAAGATTATATTCCTTCTTTCCGATGAGCTAAGCAAGCTGAAGGAAGACACATACATTGACGAATATATAACCGACGAGAACAAAGCCGTGAAGCTGCCTTACTTTATCTGGAGCAAAGGAAAATTCAACTATGAAAAGTACAAATCTGATTTAATTCTGACAGATACTTCAAAAAGAATAATCAGCGATTTTAACAACAGCAACAATCTGATTAACAGTGACAGTGTAATAGCGTTCTTAAAGAAAAATTATTTTTCAAGGAATATAATTAATGATATAGACGAATCGGATACGCTGCAGGAAGAAATGGATTTTAAATTCAACCCTGATTTTGACCTGACGGAATCACCGGAACCTATATTCTTTGACAATATAATAATAATAGAAAATACCAGCGAGAAATATTTTGCGGGTATTCTGCCGATTGAGAACGAGGATTTGCGGAATACTCAGTATGCAGAGTTAAAAGGATACATTATAGCGGTGCTGAATTCCGAAACTATAAATCTTTTTACTGACAATCAGTTTACAGGTAATTCAAACATAAACAGCGGCAACATATCGGACAGGTTAATATCAAAACCTGTAATTACGGAAATACTGAACGATGAAATAATAAACACAACCGAAGCAGAAGTATCGAAGAGCGTACTAAAATTTACAGGGCTCTTCAATGAAAGCATAAAAACTACGGAGAAAAATTCTTCATGGCGTTACGACCAGCTCGTAAACGAAAGATACCGTTCATACTACATAAAGATAAACAGCCCTGTTAGTTCTCCTGACGAGAGGATTTTTGTTATAAGCATTAAACGTGATGATTTCAGTCTTCTGATGTTTTACTTCCTGAAGTTTGTGCTGTTTGCTTTAACTGTTTTCGTAGTTTTTAATGTAATTTATTCTTCAAGGTATCTTATAAACATACGCTCGCTTAATATTGATTTCAGGGCAAAGCTATACCTGACTTTTATACTCGTATCAGTAATACCGATTGTGATTCTTGCTATATACACGAGGACGTACATCAGCAACAAGAACGATGTGAGTTACAGAAACCAGCTGCTCTCTGATCTCGGGCTGCTGAATGAGACGCTTAAAGATGAGAAAGTTCTTTTCAACAGGTATAAGCCTACTGATACGATTAAGTTTGCAGGTAAAGAAATACTCACAAAGAGTTACGGCAATGTTGATAAAAACTTCAACATTTTTGTGAGGTCAAAGCTTATTGCAACAACGAATGAAGAACTTTACAAATCGGATTTTCTGGATACACGCGTGCCCGAAGAGGGTTACTTTAATATACTGATACTCAAGCGCGACCTCTTTCTTGAAAGCAAAGAAATACAGGGGCAGAACTATCTTGTAGGTTATAAACCTTTAAAAGACAGGAACAACAACGTTAACGGAATTATATCTTCATTATCGGTTTACAGGCAGAAAGAGATTCATGAAGAGTTGACAGAAACCTTAACGTTTATTTTCGGTTCATACTTTATTGTAATAATAATTCTTTTTGTTATTGTAGGGTTTATCACTGCAAAACTTTCAAAGCCGATATCTGTACTGCAGGAAGCAACCGAAAAGATAGCAAAGGGCGAAGAAGATGTTGTGATTGATATTGACCGAAGTGATGAATTCGGAAGCTTGGTGGATTCGTTCAATAAAATGACGCATGACCTGAAGAAGTCAAGGGAAGCGCTGAAGAGGGCAGAGCGCGAAGCCGCATGGAGAGACATTGCAAGGAGGGTAGCTCATGAAATAAAGAATCCGCTGACTCCGATGAAACTATCCATCGAGCACCTGTACAATCTTTATCAGGAAAAAGAATTTGAAGAATTTGAAGAAACACTTACAAAAACAAAGGTACTGATAACAAAAGAAGTTGAAAAGCTTGCGAACATTGCAACAGCATTTTCTGATTACGCAAAACTTCCGCGGAGGAACTACGAGCCGCTGAATATAAACGAAGTTCTTGAAGATGTTATATCACTCTATTCGCTTAGTAAGGATTTGATCATTGAGAAGGAGCTCAGCAAAGACCTGAAGCTTGTGAACGCTGACAGGCAGGAGATGAACAGGGTGTTCCAGAATTTAATAAAGAACGCAGTGCAGTCGCTCGAAGAAAAAGAAAATAGTGAAGGCAACAGAATGATTTGCGTGAAGTCGTATAACAAACTGAAGAGTGTAATAGTGGAGATAATCGATAACGGTGTTGGAATGGACGACGCATTGCTTGCGAAACTTTTTGAACCGAACTTCTCTACAAAGAAAACAGGCATGGGGCTCGGGCTTTCAATAACGAAGAAATCGCTGGATGACATGAAGGCTGATATTAAATTTACGAGCCGTAAGGGTGAAGGGACTACAGTGAGGCTTGAGTTTGAGATGCTGAAGAACAGTTGATAGTTGATAGGTGATAGTTGATAGGTGAAGAAGAGAAAGAGAAGAGATTTCACCACTAAGTTCCGCCACGGCGGATGTTCTCCTCGGCGAATCTTCGAAAAAGAACGCACACTAAGATCACTCTGAAGAGAAGGTTCTATAGTTTAGAGCAAGAACTTAATTGGCTAAAACAAAAAGGACACTTAAATAAAAATTTAAGATAATTTATTGAGAAAAGAGATTCTAAATATACTAGGCGGGTTAGTATTATTGTATATCTTGGGGACTATTGCAGGTTGTGCAAACCAGCAGCCACCGTCCGGCGGAGAAGACGATAAGGTACCGCCGAAAATAAAGTATCTTTATCCGAGACCCAACACTGTAAACTTCAGCGGTAACGAGCTTACGATTGAATTCGACGAATACATTGACAGGAGAAGCTTCATAGACGCATTTTTTGTGACTCCGAAACCTAAAGGGACGCTTTCGTACGACTGGAGCGGAAAAGAAGTAACGGTTAAATTTGAAAAAGGACTTGAGACGAACAAAACGTACCTCTTTGTCATCGGAAAAGTTTTCAAGGATATAAGGAATAATCCGATTGGCTCACCGATACAGTTTGCAATATCAACCGGTCCGTACATTGACAAGGGAAAGATATCCGGGAAAGTGTACGGAGAAAATTTCGACAGGACGTATGTCTTCGCTTATAAACAAAAGCCGGGTGAGGAAAACAACATTGACCCCGAAAAGACTGTACCCGACTACATAATGCCCGTGAGTACAGACGGAAGTTACAGTTTTGAGAATTTATCCGCTGGAAAATACAGGCTGTTTACTGTCTTTGACGGAGACTTAAACGGACTCTATGATAAAGTTTTTGAAAGAATATCAATCGCGGAAAAAGATGCTGAGGTAAGCGATACATCCGCACACACGGGAATTAACTTCATACTTAAGGACGTACTCGTACAGGAAGAATATTTTTCAAGCAAAGGATTTCTGAACGGACTGCAGTCTGATTCAGTCGGTGCTGTCTTTTCAAACACAGCAAGAGGAGAAATGAATACCGGACTGAAATCTAAATTGTACCTTTACTTCAAAAACAGGGAAACACCGAAAGATGATATTACGCAGAAATTAACACTGAAAGACACACTCGGCAAAGAAATAAAGTACGTGTTCAACTGGCAGAACGATTCACTTCTTGAAGTGACGCCTACAGTCGGGCTGTATTACGGTGCTGCAGTGAATTTATCTTTAGAATACACAAAGAATAAACAACCTCACATTTTCAGTCTGAAATTTACTGTAGCCGAGGAGAAAAAGTTCGGAGAAATAACGGGCATGATTCAGGAAAGATACAGGATTGAACATCCTGTAGTTCTGAAGCTAATAAGAAAGGATAAACCGGAAATCAGCTTTACGCGTGTACTGGCGGCTGACTCAGCATTCTCATTTACGGATGCACTCGAGGGCAGCTATTTCCTTTTAGCATACGTCGATTCCGACAGGAACGGCAGGTACGAAACCGGAGAGGCATATCCATACAAGCCTGCGGAGCGTGTGTTCCTTTACGGGCAGGTACTTAACCTGAAGGGGAGCTGGAAAATAGAGAATGTTTCGGTAACTTTTTAGAATGTTAAAAGCTGATAAACAAATAAAAACCTTTTAAAGATTTTCACCGCAGAGTTCGCAAAGAGCGCAGAGAAGAAAGAATAATTGTTTGTAAGAGCAAAAAGATCTTTAACCGCGTATTGTGCAGATCGCATGACGTAGCATATGGCTACAAACAAAAGAAAAACTCTCCACAGAGCCCACCGAAATAATCACCGAGCACACAGAGATAATATTTTGTTCGATTTCAGTGGCAATCATAATAAATCGGCTCTTATCAGTGTGCAAAGTCCTAAAATATGTTCGCTGATTCTATTGCGCTAATTCGATTAGAATACATATATTAATCATACTTCATAAATAGCAGACATATATGAATCATGTATAACAGACTGATAAGCATAGGAAAAAACAGCAGTATATTCCTTTTCGGAGCTATCGGAACGGGCAAATCTTTTCTGCTCAGGAACAGATATTCAGAATTTAGAAGTCAGAATTTAGAAGTCAGAAGTTAGGATTTAGAAGTCAGGAGTCAGAAGTCAGAATTTAGAAGTTAGAATTTAGAAGTTAGAATACAGATATCAGGAAAAAGCAGCAATTTCTTTACCCTACTCTCTATTCTCTGATCCTTTATCCTTATACCCTGTCCCCTGTCACTTACTGTTCCCTGTTGCCTATTTGTCACTCTGTCACTGAATGTCACTGATTCCATATTCCGGTCGAGTCTTCATTTAGCTTTCATTGAGCCGTGAAGGACAAGCAATCGACAAACAATCGAAAAACAATCGAGAATCACTCGGCAAACAATCGAAAAACAATCGAGAAATAATCGAAAAAGCTATAGTTAAAATATCAAACATTCAGAAATCAGCAAACATTAAAATTTCTTGCCCTTCCCTGCTCTTCCTGTTCTTCATGCTCTCCCTGCTCTTCCTGCCCTTCCAGTTCTTCCTGCTCTCACTGTTCTTACTGCTCTTCCAGTTCTTCCTGCTCTCCCTGCTCTCACTGTTCTTCCTGCCCTCCCCGCTCTTCCTGCTCTTCCTGCCCTCCCTTCTCTCCCTTCTCTCCCTGCTCTTCCTGCCCTCCCTTCTCTCCCTGCTCTAAAAGGGACTAAGCAAGAGTAAAA
>JBHELA010000012.1:0-10597 GCA_041859005.1 Ignavibacteria bacterium | reverse complement strand
TTTAAATCTTCCCCATGGATTAATTTTAGTCTTGGTGTAATCTTCCTGAGAGATAAGTCTCCCAAAAGGAGAAATAAATAGGAATAAAATAATTACTAAATTAATATGGAAACGTATTTGCCCCATCATCATTAATAAGTTTTATTTTAAAAGAATCTTATGCTAATATATTAAAATTGTACCGTTAGTTATATCAAATAATTCAGTAGTGAATTTTTCAAGCATACTTATTCTTACTTCACAAATAAGATTAACTTTATCCGTTGAATTATTTTCAGTAATATTTATAGTGTTCATTTCAATGAATTTCATGACAGCGCTAATATAGCTGTAATTAAATTGAATGATTTTCCTTGCTGTCATTATTACCTGTCTTTTATCCGATATTTTCAGACATTCATCAGCTGCATTGAAGTATGCCCGCTTTAATCCGCCGACTCCAAGTTTTATCCCGCCGAAATATCTTGTAACAACAATAAGAATATTTTTCATGTCATGCTTGTTGATAGCATCATAGATAGGTTTACCCGATGAGCCTGAAGGCTCACCATCATCATTGTATCTGAAATTGTCTTTTTCGAAAAGCACATATGCAAAAGGATGATGTCTGGCGTCAAAATATTCTTTACGAATCTGATTTAAGATTGCAGAACTTTCTTCCGGATTATTTATTGGATAAGCATTTGCTATAAATTTTGAACGCTGAATTTTTAGTTCAATTATGGTGTGTTTTGATAAGGTTATGTAACTATCTTTTTCCAAGATTAATTTTCATTCTGTTACCAGCCTTCCTTTCCTATTAATGGAACAAACTTAAAGTTTTTATGCTTGAATATATCAAGGTATTCGTTCTCATTTTCATCTTTAACACGAATGACCTGCCAGATCTCCTGTGTATCTCTGTCACCAATAGGAATAACTAATTTTCCGCCCACTGCAAGCTGCTTTACAAGTGTATCAGGCAATTCAGGGCTTCCTGCGGTAACGACAATACCGTCATATGGAGCGTGTTCCCTCCAGCCCAGTGTACCGTCCGAACATTTAAGTTTAACCTTATATCTGTTATCATGCAAAACCTTTTTTGCTTCGTGGAAAAGATGTTCTATCCTTTCGACAGAATAGACCTCTGCTCCGAGTTCACAAAGGATTGCAGCCTGATACCCCGAACCTGTTCCTATTTCCAAAATCTTGCCTCCCTTTTTAACATCAAGAAGCTGTGTCATGAATGCAACTGTATATGGCTGTGATATTGTCTGGTTATAACTTATTGGTAAGGCGCTATTGTCGTATGCAAGTCTTTTTAGTTCTGGGGTTACAAAATATTCTCTTCGTACTTTTATAAATGCATTAATTACATTCTCATCTCTTATCCCTGACTTAATCAGTACCTTTATCAGTTCATCCCGCTTTAAATCGTAGTAAGAAAATACCATGCTCTTATTCCGTATCTTTAACCCTGTTTGATTTTGCTGACTCAAATATTGTTTTCAGTGACTTGGCAACATTAGTACTGCCCATAGCATCTTTAAGTTTTTCCTTTAGTTCCTCTACATCTTTGCATAAATAAAGTTCACCGTCTTCTGCAATGGATATTCTTGAAGTTTCTTCGGAGACTATAACTGCCAATGCGTCGGATTGCTCTGAGATGCCGAGTCCTGCACGATGTCTTGTACCAATGCTTCTGTTAAAAGCGAACTGTGTTTCAGACAATGGCAATACGCATCTTGCCGCTTCAATCTTATTATTATTTATTATAACAGCTCCATCATGCAGCGGTGAGCGGGGATAAAAAATGGAGACAAGCAGCTCTTTGCTAATTCTGGCATCAATTCTTTCACCTCTTTCAACATAATTCTGCAAACCTGTTGCTCTCGTGATTACAATCAACGCTCCCCAACCGTTCCGCTGAAATTCACGGCATGCTTCTGCAACCTCTGCAACATTCTCATTCATATCCAGCCGCATAAAAAGTCTTGCGATTCTTGTCCTTCCGATTATAATTAATACTCTTCTTATTTCAGGCTGGAAAAGAATAATAAGAGCAATTACCCATATATCTGTTAATCTGCTTAGGAGCCAGCCCAGTACCTGAAGGTTTAAAATCTGTGCAAGAAGTGAAACACCTAAAATCAGCAGCAGTGAAATGAAAATCTGAAATGCAATAGTGCCGCGCATAAGCTTATAAAGCTTAAAGAAAATGTATGTCACGATCATAAGATCTATGACATCAACCAAACGCACTGAAACAAAACCGATTTTAAACAACTCCATTAAGTAAGTTAATTAAATTCAGTAACTAATAAAATGACAATAAAAAAGGGGACATAAGTCCCCTTTTAAAACTAAGTTTTATTGATTACAGATTACATCCCTGCGCTTGGAGGTGCCGGTTCATCGGCTTTCCCTGCATTTCTTAACGGAATATAAATAAGTATTAAACCGATAATTGCGAGAATAACAAAACCTATCAATAAAGGCGGTTCTGCAAAAATCTGAGGTATCTGCATTTCAGCAATTTTAAACGGAGCAAAACCCAGTCCGGTTAATGCTTCACCGGCAATGAATCCGGAGGCAAGCAAAATTCCAACATTTTCAATTCTAACTTTCTGAGCTTCATTTAATTTTCTCTTCTTTACCATGATATCAAGAATACCTTTAATGATACCGCCAATAAAAATTGCAAAAGTGGTTTCAAGCGGTAAGTACATACCAACTGAAACAAGCATCGGGCTCTTTACCTGCATCATTATAAATGCAATACCCATTAACAAACCAACGATAATTAATGACCATGCCATTTTACCACCCACAATACCTTGCGATAGCATTGCCATCAGACCAGCCTGTGGAGCGGAAAGATTCTTACTTCCGAAACCGCCCTGATAGTTTTGCTGAATACCCTGAGCTATGTCAGCCTGATTTAAAAGATTTAACACATAAAACATTACAAGACCAGATACTACAACACCGATTATATCGCCGACCTGCATCTTCCAAGGTGTACCGCCGAGTATATGTCCTGCTTTAAGGTCCTGAAGCATTTCACCCGCAACAGCAGCAGCAACACAAACAATAGCCGCAACACCAAGAACTGCTGCTACACCGCCGTGCTGTGCATCTACTCCAATAACAACGAGTATCAACGCCGTAGTAACAAGAGCAGTTAGAGTTAAACCGCTGATAGGATTGTTTGAAGAACCGATAATACCTACCAGATAACCCGAAATAGCGGCAAAGAAAAATGCCAGTATAATTAAGATTGTAGCTGATGCTAATGCAGGAGCTAATCCAGTCCCGAAAACAAAGTATGTAATTAAAAATGTAGCGACTGCAACTGCAATTATACCGATTAAAACATAAGAGAACGGTAAATCCTTTTCTGTTCTCTCAACGTTATGATGAGTACCTGATGCAGCTTTCTTTACGTCACCAACCGAGCGCTTTAAACCTGCAAACAAAGATTTGCGCATATTAAACAGAGTAAACAATGCACCCATAAGCATACCGCCTATTGCGATAGGTCTTACAACATATCTCCAAACCTGATTAATCTGGAAGCCCTGGTTTGAAACTACTTCAACACTTTTGCCTGTCATCGCTGCCCATTCCTGTAAGAAAGGTGCAGCAGTAATGTAAGGAGCTATGAAATAATATATAATAGGTGTTAGTAATCCCCATGCTATTAAACCACCGCTGAAGTTAAGCGAAGCATACTTAGGTCCGATAATATAACCGACACCCATATAAGCAGGACTTATACCCGGAGAACTAATAAGCATACCGCCCTGAGCGTCGATGTTTGTTCCGGGGATTTTAACTTTATCGAAGAAGCCATAGAATTTTTCCCAGCTTGCCGCGAAGAAATTAATCTGTCCAAGGAACTGAATTAATGCACCGAGACCCATTGCTCCGAACAGGAACTTTGAACCGCCGCCGCCGCCTTGACCTGATTTATGGATTTCAGCCGCTGCTGTTGATTCAGGAAATAACAAATCCTGATCTTCAACCATTACCCTTCTTAAAAGTGCAACGAACATAATACCGAGAATACCGCCTGCTATTAAGATAACCGTAGCTGTGGCATAATTTGCACCGGAAATATTCTTAGGATCCCATATACCAGCGATAAAGAATGCCGGCAATGTGAAGATAGCCCCAGCCGCAACAGACTCTCCTATAGAGCCTACAGTTCTAACGAAGTTTTCTTCGAGTATATTACCTTTAAAAACTTTTAATATTGCCATTCCAAGCACAGCAGCTGGATAAGTAGCGGCTATTGTCATACCCGCCTTTAATCCTAAATAAGCATTTGCTGCACCAAGAACAACTGCCAGTATCAAACCAATTATTAATCCGCGAATTGTAAACTCAGCAAGATTAGTTTCGGCAGATACAAACGGAACAAATTTCTTTTGTTCTGACATAATTCTTTAATTTAAGTTAAAAGTATAATTTTATATAATTTTGCCTGTATTGTTTAAAAATATTTAGGAAGTTATACAATTAAAATTTAAGTTTCAATTCTACAATTATAAACGGGAGGTTAGGATTTATTTCGTAGTTTTAATGAATATTCTTTTATACACCTCTTTTGCTGCCCCAGATTTGGATTTGCAGGCGATCAGTATAATTAAAATGATACTTTTTACAGACCTCTGCAAGTTCTATTCTTTTAGAGGAAATGTCAATGTCTGTTAATCCTTCAGGCATCAGATATATATCTTTGTTTGTAAATCCGATTTTCTGCTGAAGCATAAGAATCTCTTCAATGTCTTTTACATTGCAGTAAACAAACTTCCACTGAATATCTTTATTTTCTTTTATTGAAATATCGTGATAGGCTTTCAGCACAGCAAGATTAATCCGGTTCTGCAAATGCATCTTTTCGTGTTTAGTATCGAATGGGGTTGATGATTTAAGTTTAGGACTCACGCTAATTAAATCTATATAATCGAGAAACCGGCCATCACGAGTACCGTTCGTTTCAAGCGTTATGTATGCACCGGCATCTTTCAGTTTAGAGCATAAATCAGCAAGCTCTTCATATTGCAAAGTCGGTTCACCACCTGTGATAACAACTTCTTCAGCACCACTGTTTTTGTATTCATTAATAATATCATCGATGCTCATTTCACCTATATTATGTTTATCTTCAGGTGTCCAGCTTGTGTAAGGAGTATCGCATAAATTCCCACCGGAGAACATGCATCTTAGATTACAGTTATTGGTCCTTATGAAGAAAGAAGGGACGCCGATTCGCTTCCCTTCTCCCTGTATTGAATAGAATAACTCTGAAATCTTCATATTATTTCTTTGAATCTAACGGTCCGGAAAGATTCTTGTAGGATATCAGTTCAGCTTTTACTGAACCTACGATAATATCAAGTTTTACCATGACGGGAATCTTCCTATCATCCCTTGAAATCCAAACAGCAATATTCTCGGCTTTCTTAATTAGTGCACCTTCTTCTGCAACGGGCTGAACTATTACGCATCTGAAATCACCCGCAGGGACATCGACATCTTCTTTGTCAAGAACCTTTACTTTAAGGTCATAGTTTTTATCATCATAGAAACTATTAAGAGTAATAATCTCGCCGTTGTTCATGTTCTGGACATTCATTGTCCTTGCGTAATAGAAGGCACTGATGATATCAAGTGAATATGGCTTTATATCAAATTCGCCATCGGGTTCTTTCTTTCCCTTTGTAGTGTTAGTAGTTCTTGCTTTGTTATTTTCGTTATCGAAAATAACTGTGAAATCTTTCGTGTAATCACCTTCTCTTATGTACTGTTCAAACTTCCAGGGGAACAAACCGTCGGCATCAAGATAGCACTTGTACTTATCCTGAAGTTTATAGACCCACTCAAAACTGGAAGCAGATGTAAGAGTCGCAGTAATATCGTAGCAATTTCTGCCATTCATCACAACATAGTTAGGCGCTATTTCAAAGACCACGTATCCTGCTGTTAAGAACCCATAGCTGATTTCATATTCAAGTCTTTCTCCAAGTCCAAAAGCATTCTGACTGACTTTTCTGTATTCCTTATCCTGTGCATTTACAAAGCTAAATGACAGAACCAATAATATAATAACTCCTGCGATAATGTTCTTCATGATATTTTAATGTTTACTTTAATATTGTAACCTTTAATTTGGCAAAATGTTTCAAATAAATCAACTGCTTAACTGCTTATCAGCAGCTTCATTGACCTGTTTGTCAGTAATAGTGCTCATATCGTCGCCTGATTCAGGACTTATGATGACAGCCTTATTTGATAAGGGTTTCCATCTTACTGCGTTCATTGGTGCAGAATTCGGATAGAAACCTATGATTTTTCTGTTTAGTGCTCCAGCTATGTGTATAGGACCGGTTGAGTTTGAGATAAATAACTCACATTTATCTATTAAAATCATCATTTCCCTTAAACATAACATTCCCGTTAAAATAATAATATCATTGCCTAATTTCTGCGGGAATAAGGATGTTATGTGTCTTTCCTGTTCTAATCCTGTAACTACAATTTTATAATGTGGATATTTTGTTTTAATATATACCGCTAATTCAATAATTTTGTTTACTGGTAAATCAACAGCCGAACCTTTACTGCCGGGATGGATAATTATGTATTTAGAATCTATGTCAATCAGTTTAATCAGTTTACTTTTAAGGTCTCTGTACTCGGATTCTGTATAACATAAATGAAATATTTTGTCGTAGGATATCTCTTTGTTCAGAAAGCTTAACAAATTTAAATTATATTCGGATTCATGTTTTACTGCATACTTCCTATGCTCTTTTATTCTCTCGTTAAACAAGAAGGAATAGAATCTGTAAGCCGTTCCGACCCGTGTCTTTACACCTGTGCGGAAAGCGGCAACGGCAATATCTTTTCTGGGGAATACATTTATAATTGTATCGAAATTGTTTGATTTGAAAAAGTTAGAAAGGTTACCTGCGGCATCTTCGTAATAAAAAATGTTATGAATTCCTTCGTATCCGTTCAAAAGGTTTTCGAGTTTATTGCTTACGAAAAGCGAAATTTTAGATTCGGGTAAAAGTCTTTTTATTTCAGGAATCATAGGAAGCGTAAGTATCACATCGCCTATTTTATCGGTGCGGCTTAACAGTATATGTCTTGGAGTTTCCAAGGAATAATCTTAATGAGATTTTAATTCCTAAACTATACTACTTCTTTTCCTTGTATGATAGAACTATATCAGTAGAGTTTGATTCTGTGTTAAAGCTCATCATTAATTCCACGTCTCTCTCTGTTTTATTCCATTTAAGCATTCCGCCTTTTTCATTAATCAAATCTTCCATTCCCGGTTCGGGTTTGTAGCCGCTTTTCTTCAGCTCATCTTTGTAGAAAGCAGCTATCTCCATAACTTTCGCCTTTGAAGAAAAAGTAACAGTAGTTCCTTCCGTCTGGTTAACGATTGAACCTACGCAGTTTGAAACAGGCGGCTGAGGAACATCTTTTGGAAAATCCTGAGGGAGCCCGACTTGAAGACCAAGTTCATTCCCCGTTGTACTAACTTCTTTGTTATCCTGTGACTTTAATTTTGCAGAATCTTTCGTGACTTCTGTTTTTCCTGAAGTGTTTTGTTCGGGTTTCTGTTCATTCTTTCCGCAGCTATAAAGAACAAGCATTGAAAGAATAAGAATATGTAAAATTGTATATTTCATTATTATATTATGTATGCAAATTATGATTATTGAAATCAGTTGTTACAAACCTGAGCTTCGAAGCTGCCCGCTATCCAGCTTTTCTTTTCGTCCTTGAAACACATAGCAATCTTTCCTTTTACAACATCATCGTTCATCTCTGTAATTAATAATGCTGCATTCCAGCCCGCGTTGATCTTCCTCATATCTTCATTTTCTGTAACATGAAAATCAGCTGAATACCCTTCAAGATTTTTTATAAAGGAATCCTTAACAAACTCACCCACTTTGAACTCTGCACCAATCTTAGTCAGCTGATAACCGTTATAATTCTCGACGAAGCCGCATTTATTCTTCGGAGTTTTATCACTAAATGCTAAGACATTATCGTTGGAGCCTCTCCATTGTTCAAAAACGATATAAACGGGATTAAAATCTTTCCCGTCAATTTTACCTTTAAGCGGAATGTCAGGAATATCCTTTACTGAAATAGTTTCCTTCCAAGAGAACTCACCTGAGGACGAGTTTTGCTGATTAGTGCTTTCCTCTTTCTTATTGCAAGAGGAAAGCAAAATCAGACTTAACAAAAATATTGTTACTTTAATGTATCTGTGCAATTCTAAATAATTTATTTACAAAACTTTGTAAATCTATCATTTATTCTTGACCAGTGCAAGTTATTTATGAAGTTATCAATGTACTTGACTCTTCCCGGTCCGTCTTTGTGGTAGTATGCATGTTCGAAGACGTCGCATGCGATAAGAGGAACACCGCCCCAGATTGCACCGTAGTGATGCTCATCAACGAGTACGTTAAGAAGTCTTCCACTGTAAAGTCTGTCATAAACAAGTACACCCCAGCCTGAGAGCTTTGCCGCAGTAGCAGTTGCTTTGAAATCTTCCTTCCATTTATCGAAGCTTCCGAATTCTTTAACTATTGCGTCGTAAACATCTTTTCCTTTTGAAGCATCGCCGTCGCCGCCAAGTACTTCCCAGTAAACATCGTGAAGAACCGTACCGCCGTGATTCCAGGTCATTCTTCTCTTTAGCTCGCCAACCTGTGAATAGTTGCCGTTAGCTTTTGCTCTGTCAGCAGTTTCGAGTTCTTTTTCAATGTTGTTAAGGAATGTTACATAACCTTTGTGGTGTGTGTTGTAATGCCAGTCACTTGTTTCCGGTGAGACAACATCCTTTAAAAGTGTTTTTGCTTCCTCATCTGAGTAAGGTCTTGCATTGAATTTCCATTCGTATGCCATTTTTGAAATATCTCCTTTCAAATTTATATTATTTTTATTGTTATTATTGTTTAAGAGAAAACCCGGCAAAATAGAGAATGAAAGAGCACCTAAAGAGGAATTGTAAATGAATTTTCTCCTGGATATTTCTTTTCCCATAATTTGTCTTATTGATTAATAATTATACTCCGAATGAGCTTCCGCATCCGCATGTTCTTTTGGCGTTGGGATTGTTGAATACAAACCCCTTGCCTGACAAACCGTCTGTGTAATCTACTTCGGTGCCTGTTAAATAAAGATAACTTTTCATATCTATAAATACCTGAATACCTTCTTTTTCTATGATAGTATCGGTTGGTTTTGACTCGCCGTCGAATCCGAGAGAATATGAGAATCCTGAACAGCCGCCGCCTTTAACGCCAATTCTCAGTCCGAAATTTTCAGGAACATTATTTTCTTTCATTATTCTTTTAACTTCACTGATAGCTTTTTCCGTAATGTTAACATCTTCTGTGACACCCGGAACGAATTTAGTTTCTTCTGACATATATTATTTAGTTGTTAGTTGATAGTTGTTAGTTGTTCCGCCACGGCGGATGTTCTCCACGGCGAATCTCCGACAAAGAACGCATAGTTATTATTTGTTAAGAGCATTTATTTTAATCTTAGTTTATTGACTGATTCAATTACTTTTTCTATAACATACATTATTTCTTCTTCTGTAGTCTGTCTTCCTATACCAAACCTGACTGCAGACTTAATTAATGAATCATTTTTACCTATTGCCTTTAACACATAAGAGCCTTCTAAAGTTGCGGAACTGCAAGCACTTCCTGTTGAAAGCGAAATGTTTTTTAGACTGCTGATTAGCACAGATGAATCAACATCTTCAAAGCTTATGTTTACGTTATTAGGCAAACGTTTTTCTCTGCTTCCATTTAAGGTTGTATAAGAAATTCTGTTTAATAAATTCTGTATTAGAATATCACGCATTACAATTTCCTTTTGGAAATCATTATACATTCGTTCCGCAGCAATTTCTGATGCTTTACCGAAACCCACAATTCCGGTTACATTTAACGTTCCGCTTCTAAGTCCCCTTTCATGACCACCGCCGTTAATCTGTTCTGAAAGTTTATCCTTTGCAGAATTACTTACATACAAAGCACCGACTCCTTTTGGTCCATATATTTTGTGTGCACTGATGCTCATTAAATCGATGTTATATTCTTTAACATCAATCGGCATTTTACCGAAAGCCTGAACTGCGTCAGTATGAAATAATACGTTCCGATTTCGGCATATTTGCCCAATCTCCGGAATCGGTTGAATAGTACCGATTTCATTATTAGCTGTCATTATTGAAACCAGAACAGTGTTTGCATCTATGCTTGTTTCAATATCCTTAGGATTAATCAAACCATATTCATCAGGTTTTACAAATCTGATTTCCACACCGGACTTCATAAGTGTTTTAACTGTATCAAGAACTGAAGTGTGCTCTATTTCGCTTGTAACTATATTAACACCTTCTTTGAAATTATGCTCAACAGTACCTTTTATAGCAAGATTGTTTGATTCTGTAGCACCGCTTGTGAAAATTATTTCTTCAGGAAGACAATTAATAAGAGAGCTAATTTGTTTGCGTGCGTATTCGACTGCAACATGAGCTTCATTTCCGAAGTGATGCTTA